>CAVHVI010000082.1:0-9494 GCA_963639245.1 Bacteroidaceae bacterium | reverse complement strand
AAGTAAAACAATATTTTATCTTTTTAACAACCTTATGCACAAAAAAATGCAACCTGTCGCACGTTTTAACATACAACAGGTTGCAATTATTGAGCAAGTTTAAATAAATATATGGATGCTATTCTTCTACATCATCAGCAAAATCAAGCAAAGCGTAGAGCTCATCTTCCTTACCATTTAAAACTGCAGACTTTGCAAAATACTCATCCACAGTAGGAAGCTTGCCCAAGCGCGCTGTAACCGCGGCAAGCTCAGCTGAGCCTAAATAGCAATCAGCGCCATCTCCCAAGCGATTAGGGAAGTTACGGGTTGAGGTTGAAATTACCACCGCATTATCACGCACGCGTGCCTGATTACCCATGCATAAGGAGCAACCAGGGATTTCAACACGTGCTCCAGCCTTACCTAAAACCGAGAGCAAGCCCTCCTCGGTAAGCTCTGCTCTATCCATACGAGTAGGAGGGGTAGTCCACAGACGTACCGGAACCTCACCCTTATCCTGTCCTAAGATAGCAGCAGCAGCACGATAATGACCAATGTTAGTCATGCAAGAGCCGATGAAGACTTCATCGATATGTTGTCCTGCAACCTCCGATAAAAGCTTGGCATCATCAGGATCGTTTGGACAGCAAACAATAGGCTCCTTGATCTCATCACAGTCAATTTCCAATACTGCAGCATAATGACAATCAGGATCTGCCTCAATAAGATGAGGATTAGCAAGCCACTGCTCCATAGCATCGGCACGTTTTAACAATGCATCCTGAGACTCATAGCCTTCCTTAGCAAGCTTTCTTAAGAAAGCGATGTTGGATTTTAGATAGGTAGCAACGCTTTCCTTTGACAGACGAATAGCGCAACCTGCAGCTGAGCGTTCTGCAGAGGCATCAGCAAGCTCAAAGGCATGCTCAGCACTAAGATCCTCTAAGCCCTCAATTTCAATGATACGACCAGAGAATACATTGATCTTATTTTGCTTAGGCACAGTAAGTAGTCCCTGCTTAATGGCAAAATAAGGAATGGCATGTACGAGATCACGCAGGGTAATTCCTGGACGACGCTTGCCCTTAAAGCGCACGAGCACAGATTCAGGCATATCAAGAGGCATAGAGCCAGTAGCGGCGGCAAATGCAACTAAGCCTGAGCCTGCGGGGAAGGAAATTCCTAAGGGCATACGAGTGTGGGAATCACCACCGGTGCCTACGGTATCAGGCAGACACATGCGGTTAAGCCAGGTATGGATCACACCATCCCCAGGACGCAAAGCTACACCACCACGGGAGATCATAAAGTTAGGAAGAGTGTGGTGAGTCTTAATATCAACACACTTTGGATAAGCTGCAGTATGACAGAAGGACTGCATTACCAACGGGCATTGGAATTTAAGGCAGGCCAAATCTGAAAGCTCATCACGAGTCATAGGACCAGTGGTATCCTGAGAGCCAACAGTTGCAATGCTGACCTCACAATACTGACCTGGACGTACTCCTGCAAGACCACAGGCACGACCTACTATCTTTTGGGCACGAGTAAAGCCCCCCTCACCCTTAACATCAGCACTCTTAGCAAAGACCTCACTCTCACCTAAGCCTAAGAAGGCGCGAGCTTTGTTGGTCAAGGCCTTACCGATGATCATATTAATACGACCACCAGCACGCACCTCATCTAAAAGCGTGTTAGTTTTAAGGGCGAATTTACACAGTACTTCTCCTGTGCTCTTAGAAGTTACAGTGCCCTCGTAGACATTTAATACTACCTCATCGCCACGATTAAGCTTTGATACATCTCCCTCTAAGGGCAGAGCACCAGAGTCCTCTAAGGTAGTGTAGAAAATAGGCGCAATCTTGCCACCAATTACAAAACCACCCTCGCGCTTGTTAGGCACACCGGCAATATCACGACCTATATGCCAGATAAGAGAATTGGCAGCACTCTTTCTTGAAGAGCCAGTACCGACCACATCACCAACAAAGAGCAAGGGATTGCCCTTAGCCTTTAGCTCCTCAATTAAGCGCAAAGGTCCAGTTACGCCCTCCTCATCAGGAGTTAAGCCCTCACGTGAATTCTTAAACATTGCACGTGCATGTAGCGGAATATCAGGACGTGACCAAGCATCAGGAGCTGGTGAGAAATCATCGGTATTGATTTCGCCTGAAACCTTGAAAACGGTAAGATCAATATGCTCAGGCAAAAGTGCTTTAGCGGTAAACCATGTGGCATTGGCCCAGTCCTCAATTAAGGACTTGGCAGTCTCGTTACCGCCTTTTGCAAGCTCTGTCACATCATCAAAGGCATCATAGACCATTAAAGTCTGAGCTAGAGCCTTGCGTGCATCCTCAGCAAGATCGGCATTTGAAAGTAAGGCAACCAGATAAGCAGTGTTATAACCACCCTTCATACCTCCTAAGAGCTCAACTGCCTTCTTAGGAGAGATAACCGGGCTTTCAACTGAGCCATCAGCTACTGCATGCAGGAAAGCTGCCTTAATCTTAGATGAGGCATCAACACCTGGATTTACGCGTTCAGAGATAAGATATAACAGTTCATCCTCAGAGCCCTGAGGAGGATTTTGTAGCAATGCACAAAGCTCATCAGTTTCCTCTTCATTCAAGGCCAAGGGCACCACGCCAATACGCTCACGCGCCTCTTTTTTGGCAAAGTAATTTTCAAGCCAGTGTGCCATCTTATTTCCTCTTTCAAAATTGTAATTATGTGATGGTTATTCTTTGCGATAGCGCTTCCAGTTAAAAAATGGACCAGGATCCTGTTTGCGATCAGGTGCCACCTCATTATGTCCTGCTATATTATTCTTTATCTCAGGATAGGTCTCTTGTAAGGACTTTATACAAGCATCAAGCGCTTCATATTGTTCATTAGTGTAGGCACAATAGGAACATCCCTCAAGTTCGATCCCAATTGAGTAGTCATTGCACCCTTTGTGACCGCGATATTCACTACGACCTGCATGCCAAGCGCGCTCATCAAAGGATACATATTGCGTAATTTTTCCTAACCTATTAATAAATAGATGAGTTGAGCATTCAAAATCTCTTAAGCCCTTAAAATAAGGGTGTGCCCCTTCATCAAGAGAGCCTAAAAAAAGATCATCTACAAAATGCCCACCAAAAACATTAGGTGGCAGAGAAATATAGTGAATTACAATAAGGGAAATGCTAGTGCCCAAGGGGCGGTGATTGAAGCGGGAGGTAGGGAGATGTCGCACTCCCTGCATCCATCCATTGACGATTTTTAACAAGGAGTGCCTATATAGTTTTATGCCTGAATGGCCATGGCTGACAACGCGCCCTCTGGATTTAGGCACTCGATAGCGCCCTGACGTTCATCCTCGAAGGTCACAACCTCAAAGTTTTTAGGATCAGCTAATAAGGCACGTAGCAAGGCATTATTTAAGGCATGTCCAGTCTTATAGGCCTTAAAATTACCAATAATGCTACGTCCACTCATATAGAGATCGCCGCATGCATCAAGCATCTTGTGCTTAACAAATTCATCAGGATAGCGAAGTCCTTCTGGATTTACCACGCGATAGTCATCTAAGACTACTGCGTTTTCAAGAGAACCACCCATAGCCAGATGATGTGCATGCATATACTCAACATCGCGCATAAAGCAGAAGGTACGAGCACGTGATAACTGCTCTAAAAAGCTCTTGCCTGAAAACTCAAAGGCAAAATGCTGCAGATCTCTATCCATGGCAGGATGATTAAAGTCGATGGTCAAATCCATAAAGAAGCCACCATCGTTGGGATTAAGCTCTGCCCACTTATCCTTATCCTCAACTCTAACCTTACGTTTTACTCGCAAAAATTCACGCGGAGCATCTAACTCCTTTACTCCTGCGTTTTCAAACAAATAGAGGAAAGGTTGGGAGGATCCATCCATAACCGGAAGCTCGGGAGCATTAACCTCAATCTTAAGGTTATCAATACCCAAAGCACACAAAGCTGCCGTTAAATGCTCAACAGTTGAAATACGTACACCGTCGGTGTTGACAAGAGCGGTACAAAGCTGAGTGTCCCGAACATTATCCGCAGAGCACTTCATGGTAACCTTAGGACTTAAATCGCCGCGGGTATACACAATACCAGTGCCAGCAGGTGCCGGTGCAAAAACGGCGCTGACCTTAGCACCGGAATGAAGACCAATACCGGTAACCTTAATTTCTTTGGCCAATGTGCGCTGTCTTACCATGATACAAGCCTCGCAGAAAATCAAAAGCTGTTGGATTTTAGCACAAATAGGCATGACTACTATCACCACCTAAGTTGCACTTTCTCCTTAGACGCCTATTTTGCGCTCAAGTTCCCAAAAAATGCACAATACAAAAACATTTTTCTTACATTCGCATGTAAAAAAGCCGGGAATCAATCCCGGCCCTTGCAACATTATTAGCCTCTATTTTTGAGTATAGGAGGCAAATCATCCCACAAAGAGTTTCTATCTGCCATGTTACCAGGCATATCTCTTACATGAAGGTCACGAGCTTGATATTGGTTTTCAGGATCATGAACTGCAAACTCTCTCCCAGCATGAGGAGGTACCACCGTGTTTCTACCTGCGTTCATTTCAGGTACTGAGGTAGCATCCTTTACTACAAATGTTGAGGAGGAAACGTTATTAAAAGCGTTACCTACTGAGCGGTTACCATCATTTGGTTGATGTGCAAATTGATTGTAGCCACCAAATGTTCTTTGTCCTTGACCTTGATTAGTAGCTACGCCCTTTGCAACTTCAGGGGCTGGATTTTCCAAATCTCCATTGCTAATGCCGGTAATGAGAATAGTGATAGAAACTGCATCCTCTGACATAGATTCATCAAAGGTCAAGCCAACCTTACAATCAGCCTCGGGATCAGCATAACCCTGTACTTCGTTGCAGATCTCTTCATAGCGAGCAATAGCGAAGTTAGGATTAGCACGGACCACTACCAACAAGCCAGCAGCTGCCTGAACATCAACAGGCTCAATAAGAGGTGAGTGGATAGCACGCTCGACTGCATCCTGAACAAAGTTAGCGCCTGCACCCTCACCAGTACCAATCATGGCATGGCCACGACCGCGCATAACGGTTTGTACGTCAGCAAAGTCAACGTTAATAAAGCCGGTGTTAGTGATGCAGTCAGTAATACCACGCACTGCATTTAACAAAATATCATTAGCAGCCGAGAAAGCTGCATTTAAGGAAATATTTGCGCCTAAATTCTTAAGTAACTTGTCATTATCGATAACAATGACAGAATCTACGTGCTTTTGTAGCTCGGCAATACCAGATTCAGCGTTTACCATATGACGAGAGCCTTCAAATTTGAAGGGCTTAGTAACAACTGCTACCGTCAAGGCGCCAGTTTCCTTAGCAATTTCGGCAATCACAGGAGCTGCACCGGTGCCAGTACCACCGCCCATGCCGGCTGCGATAAACACCATGTCAGATCCTGACAAAAGCTTCTTGATATCATCCTTAGACTCTTCTGCAGCCTTACGTCCCTTGTTAGGATCGCAACCTGCACCAAGACCGCCGGTGAGTTTGACGCCAATCTGAACCTTTAATGGAGCTGTAGTCTTATTTAAAGCCTGAGAATCAGTATTAATTGCAATAAACTCAACACCGCTCAAGCTTTCATTGATCATGTGCTGTAAGGTGTTGCCGCCACAACCGCCGATACCAAGAACTCGGATTTTGCAGGCTGCAGATGGCTGAATACCCGCATCCTGAGCTTCATTGGAAACGGACTCTACACGAAAATCGCTCATTTTCTATCTCTCAAATATTCCGACGTTTCACAAACGCACAGATCATAATATTCACAGTTAATGTGATTATATAAAAAATCACTACGAATAGCATTGCTAGAGTTCACAGCTGTGACTAAAACAGTGCTTTTAAATCAAAATTCTCTCTTAAACCATTCAAAAAATTTAGACACTACTCCGGTTGCGGGAGCGCTCTCCTGCTCAGTCGAGCTCTCATTTAACTTGGTGTCATGGTAATAGTTTCTAATAAGACCAATGGTGACCGCTTTATCAGGGGCATTGACATAATTTTCATCAGTTTCCTTTTTAGCATTAGCAATGAATTTGGTCTTAACCGCACGCGGATTTGCAACTATTACTCTTAGAGGATATGCGCCAAAAATAAATTGCATAGTGTTGATGCCACGAGTTAACGCCACTCCGCCTGTAAGCACCACCATAGCAATAGAGCCTAGCTTTAACTGCTTACTATCAATCTGGCTAGTCATGTAATCGACCACCTGATCAAATATGTTTTTAAGCTGCAAATTAATGCAATGAGCCAAATCCTCAAAGCCCACGGTGAAATTAATCAAGCCCTCATCCTCACCGTAGGTACCAGTGGCAACTTTATTACGTACATCCTCAGGCAAAACCTCAGCTGAGGCAAAGCCACACTGTAACTTCATCTGCTCAGCTACACTCAAAGGCAAACCAAATCTTTGGGATATATCCTCAGTAATAGCATCACCACCATGATTTAAACCAAAGGTCATTTGAAGCTTACTTTGGGAATAGACGGCAACATTAGTAGAGCCTCCGCCAATATCCATAAAGATCACGCCCATCTGCTTTTGCTCGTTAGTAAGGACAGCATCTGCAGCAGCTATGCCTGAATAAATAAAGGAAGGAGAGGAGAGCTCTGGTTTTAACGCAGCAAAGGCATTACATATGTTTTGCTGATGAGCTCGTCTTAAGGCTACCAAATGGACCTTTACATCAAGCTTTCTTGCAAATTGCCCCACAGGATTAAGCACTTCTATAGGAGAGTCAGTGGTGTAGCTTTGAATTACAGTGTGCATCAGCACAAAATCGTTTTCATTAAAAGTTGCTCCTGAGCGGGCGTTTTCATTTGCTGCTATCTGATCTTCAAAGGTTACGGTATTGCCCTTAACGGTAGCAGATCCAGACTGATTCGATGATTGAATAAAGGTACCAGCAACTCCTACAATACAATTTCTGATCTGTACGTTATAGTCACGCTCAAAGCCTACTAAGAGAGAGTTTAAGGTGGCCTTGAGACGCTCCATATCAGCAACCGAGCCCTGTCTGATACCAGCTGAGGGAATTTCACGATAACCTACAACAGTAACCGTCTCATATTCATCGACCTGTGCGGCACATAGTCTTAATACAGAGGTACCAATATCAAAGGCAAAAAAGAGATCGCCTCTTACCGGATCGGTATTATTTTTTCCACCTATACCACTATTGTTTTTTTGAAATAGTCCCATCTTCGCTACTCTCTCCTTGAGGGGCATTCTTTACAGGTCCTACGGCAAAACCCACATCGTACCGTAAGTCCACATAGCTAACTTCTTCTAATTTAAAATCTACCTGAGGCAAGGCACGCAACAAACGTTGCAAGCGTTCAAGACACTTGTCGCGTCCCTTACCTAAAATTAACTTGGTTCCATTTGACAGCGTCAAGGTATAACAACGTACCTGATCAAGATATAAAGCTACCAAATGGTACTTGCTACTAGAGAGTAAACGAATAAAAGCCACCGCACTTTCATAGACCTCTGGCGCAAGATTGTCTCTATAGGCTCCAAGTTTTACTAAGGATTCGCCAAAATTATTGAGATCTGGCTTAAAGATGGCCTTAGCTGTAGCATCGTACAAACCATCGTTATTCCAAAATGCCGCTGGAACATGCTCCACCACTGATACCTCAATAGTATCTGGCATTTTGGGATGTACTGCCACGCGCGCAATCCATGGATCTTTAAGCAAGTGCTCACGAATTTCATTCGTATCCACTGAGGTTATATTTTGATCGCCGGCAACCCGGCCGACGATATCTGCAATCTGGCGCTTGGTAACGTGGGTTAAAGCACCATCCACACGTACAGATTGCACCGGAAATGGTTTCTCACTTTCTAAGAAAGTGATCATTACTGATTTGAAATACCAGAGCGCGCACAAAATCCCTAGTAAAAAAACTAGTCCTAGCAGAAAATGTCCGCGAGACTGACGCTTCAATTACACCCTCTCCCAACGCTCTGACAAGGAACGCGCAATCTTAGTTACGCTACCTGCGCCCTGAGTCAAAATAACATCTCCATCCTCGCACAAACTTTCAATAAGTTCTGGGATCTCCTGAGGATCTTGAGCATAAACAGGCTCAATTTTTCCCATTGAACGGATAGAGAAGGCTAGATGTCTTGAATCAGCCCCTGCAATCGGAGCCTCTCCGGCACTATAGACCTCAAGTAACACAAGCTTGTCGGTATTTTGTAGTACCTTAACAAAATCCTCATAGAGATCACGGGTACGGGTATAACGATGAGGCTGGAAGAGCATAAAAATCTTACGCTCAGGGAAGGCAAGGCGCGCAGCCTCTAAGGTAGCCCCTACCTCGGTTGGATGATGACCATAATCATCAACAAGCGTTACCTTCTTACCTGCAACATTGAAATCGCCGTAGCATTGGAAACGACGGCCTACACCACGAAACTCCTTTAAAGCCTTGACAATTTTGTCATCAGCAATGCCCTCCTCAAGGGCAACTGCCACCGCCGCCGCCGCATTTTTAGCCATGTGCAGGCCAGGTATTGGCAAATAAATATCCAAGGGAGCGGCATTACGACGCTCAATTACAAAGCGTGAGCCCATTCCCTCTTCCTTAAAAGAGGTGACTCTAAAATCAGCATCCTCAGCTACACCGTAGGTGATCACCGCACGGCCTATTTGCGGCAAAATCTCACGTATATTGGCATCATCGATACAAACCACGGCCACGCCATAAAAAGGAAGGTTGTGTAAAAACTCAACGAAGGTAGCCTTAAGCTTGGAAAAATCACCGTCATAGGTTCCAAGATGATCAGCCTCGATATTTGTAACCACGGTTACCATAGGCTGCAGATGCAAGAAAGAGGCATCTGATTCATCCGCCTCGGCAATTAGATAACGCCCCTGCCCCAAACGTGCATTGGTGCCGGCGCTATTTAATAAACCGCCAATTACAAAGGTAGGATCAAGTGAGGCCTCACCAAAAATTGATGCAATAAGTGAGGTAGTAGTAGTCTTGCCATGAGTACCAGAGACTGCAATACCATAGCGATAACGCATAAGTTCACCTAGCATTTCGGCACGGCGCACTACTGGAATATGCAGATTGGAGGCTGCCTGAATTTCAGGATTTTCCCTATTTATAGCAGATGACACCACAACTACCGAGGAGCCATTAACATTTGAGGCCTTATGTCCAATAAAAATATCGCAACCTAGTGCCTTTAGGCGATTAGTATTAGCACTCTCTGCAATATCAGAGCCTGATACCTGATAGCCTTCATTGCGCAAGACCTCGGCAATACCACACATGCCTGCACCACCTATACCAATAAAGTGAATGCGCTTTATTTTGTGCATCAAGGGCACGGCAAATTTTTCGTGATTAGTATTCATTATTTTTTCTTTATAAATTCTGGTGTTAAAGTTTTATCTTCTCTGCGCCAATAT
>CAVHVI010000081.1:0-9577 GCA_963639245.1 Bacteroidaceae bacterium | reverse complement strand
TTATATTAGTAACACTCGAACCTGATAATCCTGGATATCTTGAATTGTAGTATGCATTGGCGAGAACACTACTACTAATATGTGTATTTCCTTCAACAGAAAATTTATCCTCATTAGCTATAGAATACCAAATATTGCCTCGTTCATTATCTTTTCCGCCAGAACTGCCAATACTTATAGCATCATCATCTGTTCCAGTGGATACAATACTTACTGTTCCACCTACATTTTCAATTGCAACATTTAGCGTATAATCTGGCGTTTCTTTTTGAGATGTATCAACAACTATTTTCTTGGCGTTAATATTTAGTGCATCATTTCCAGCTAACCTTATAGCAGATGAACCATCACTAGTAATGGTAACCTTTTCTGTTTTGTCATTGCCAATATTTACCACTGCCCCATATGTTTCAATTGCAAAAGGACCATAGGGATAAACTCCTGAATTATGAGTTCGCTTAATAGAAATATCTTTACCCTTTAAATTAATAACACCTTTGCCGTATGAGCCTATATATATCGTACTACTTGAATCGCTAGACTCATTTGAAAGAGAGACAGATTCGGTACTATCACTACCTATATTTAAAGTAGATGAGGTTTCATTTTCTATATAAACTATACCAGGATGGTATCCATCTTTGTTCTCGTAAATGTTTATATTCTTGCCTAGAATAGTAGTGCTATCCCCATCGGAACCACCTTTTGCTAAAAAAATTGAACCTTCTAGCTCAAAATCATCAATTTCATTACCAAGTCGAATGTAGCTGTATTGATTAATTGGATTTGGATAATTAACAGATAACTCTTGCGCTTCATCTTCGCTAGAACCTGCTGTAATAAAAGATGACTTCGTTCCACCAATAATAGGAGTATCAGACAAAATCAATTCTTGCGTAGCAGTTGCAGAATTTGCACATACAGCTAAAGCCATAGCTATCATTGCATTCTTAAGTACGGCCCTATACTCAGCTAGTAGGAACTTAATCGCACCACGAGTTTGTTTAATCATATACGGTCTCTCCCTAGGAAGAATTATTATTAGGATGGCAACTTAGGAGCACGCGCAACTTGCAAAAATCCTAAAATTGCTTATATACAGCAACCGTAAAAAAAAAATACGCATCGTCAACTAGTACGTAATGCAATTGTGGACTTTATTGCAAATTAGCCACAGTTTTTACAATCTGGGGCAGAATGCACTAAGAACGCATCATAAATGCTTAAGTCTAAAAGCGTTTTAAATAAATACTCCAAGCAAGGAAATAGGACATTATCAAGAACAGGATCAGTAGCGATAGATACTGCGAAAGTGAAAGCCCTGCAAGAATGCCTCGCACCTCATCGCCACGGAAGAACTCCAGGATAAATCTGAGTAGCGCATAGGATCCTAAATAGATTGGAAACGCATATCTTCTGTAAGCAGTCCTGGAGATGAGGTATAGTCCAAGAAATAAGAGAAATAAAGCGCCTGCTGAAATAAGCTGAATTGCAAGTCTAGGCTCATCTCCAGGAAGTGAGCCTTGAGGAAAGCTTACACTTAAAGCTCCATCATAGTGTATTCCGTAGCAGCAACCTGCAAAGAAGCACCCTATACGTCCAAAGCCTTGCGCAAGTGGTAAGGCGAAAATAGCTTTTTCCAACATTTTACCAAGATTAAGATGATGAAGCTTTGCTGCTAAAAAGCTAGAAAAAATCCCTCCTGCAAGCCCACCAATAACCACAAAGCCACTTGCATGTAGAAGACCAAAACGATAATCAGGATCTAAGAGCCGGCTAAAATCTAAGTTCCTATACTCAGTTGCAAGGTATAAAAGTTTAGCGCCAATGAATCCACCTAAGATCGCATAGCCAATTAAGGCTAACAAGCCATCTGCATCAATCTTGCGAGATCTTGCTGTTTGATAAGCGATGCTACCTGAGATCAGCATCCCTACAGCAATCATCAGGCCATAAAGAGGAATATTAAGGCCTAGGACATTAAGATAAGGATGCACTACAAGGCGCTACCTGCAGCCACTGCTCCCAAGCCTAAGGCAGCCAAGCAACCGACACAGGCCACCAGCACAATGATATTTATAAAGAGGCCGATTATCGAAATAATAAGACCTGCTGTTGCCATACCATGCTGATCGACATCCTTACGCCCTAAGGCTCCTAGGATAATACCGATAATGCCCAAAGCAATGCCCATCACACCTAAGCCTGTTGCTGAAAACAAAGCCATACACAGGGTGATAAGACCACAAATAAGGGAGGCTAAACCCATTTTGGACTCCTAAAAATGAATACTTTTTTGCAATTATGCCAAAAAACGCGCATACAAAAGCACGCTGAAATCAAAAAAAGACCCCGGTCTTAGCCGAGGTCTAGATGGAATTAATTGCTTAGTAGCAAATTACAAGAGAGCGTCGATTTCCTCAACAGTCTTCTTAGCATCGCCAAAGCACATGGAAGAATTGTCCTTAAAGAACAAAGGATTCTGTACACCAGCATAGCCAGGGCTCATAGAGCGCTTGAAGACGACAACGTTGCGTGCCTTCCATACGGTAAGTACCGGCATACCTGCAATAGGAGAAGTAGGATCCTCTTCAGCTGCAGGGTTAACAGTGTCGTTAGCGCCGATCACCAATACGGTATCGGTATTCTCGAAATCATCATTGATCTCGTCCATTTCCAACACGATATCGTAAGGAACTTTAGCCTCAGCCAAGAGCACATTCATGTGGCCAGGCAAACGACCAGCAACAGGGTGAATGGCGAAGCGAACCTCGATATTACGGGCCTGAAGCTTTTCAACCAAGGTTGCAACAGCATTCTGAGCCTGAGCTACAGCCATACCATAGCCCGGAGCAATAATAACAGAGGAGGAGTTCTTCAAAAGCTCAGCTACATCGTTAACCTTCATCTCGTGGTACTCGCCATAATCCTTATCCTCAGTAGAGGTAGGAGCATTGCCAAAGCCACCTGCAATAACAGAAATGAAGGAGCGGTTCATGGCCTTACACATAATGTAGGACAAGATAGCACCAGAGGAGCCAACCAAAGCACCAGTTACGATCAAGAGATCATTGTCGAGCATGAAGCCTGAAGCAGCAGCTGCCCATCCTGAATAGGAGTTCAGCATGGAGATAACAACCGGCATATCAGCACCACCGATGGCAACCACGAGGTTAACACCAAAGGCTAAGGCGATAATGGTCATGAGGAGCAAGGGGGCAGCTGAAGCATCAACACCACCGCTTACAAATAAGACCATGAGCAGGAAGCATACTACCAAGGCACCGAGGTTGATCCAGTGATTACCAGGAAGAACCAAAGGAGCAGACTTGAAGATGCGAAGCTTATAGGTACCGTTTAACTTACCATAGGCAATGATAGAACCAGTGAAGGTTACAGCACCGATGAAGATACCTAAGAAGATTTCACCTAAGTGAATACCAAGCTCGCCAGAGGTCTGCAATGCAGTTGCTAAGGTGACACCGCCGTCTGCAAGAGAGTCTAGCTCTAGATAGGTGTTAAAGCCAACTAAAACAGCGCACAAGCCTACGAAGGAGTGTAAGCAAGCGATGAGCTCAGGCATCTGAGTCATCTGTACCTTACGGGCAGCGATCAAACCGACCACAGCACCAACGACCATGGCGAAAATAATGATTACTACAGCAGTTGCTCCATCGGCCTTAGTGAAGGTGGCCAAAAGTGCAATAGCCATACCGGCAACGCCTGAATAGCAACCAAGCTTAGCAGTTTCCTGCTTTGACAAACCAGCCAAAGCTAGAATGAACAGCAGAGCTGAGAAGATGTAGGCAATATAAGTTAAGCCTTCTGACATTTTTTATTCTCCTGTTCCCTTATTTGCCTTGTTTTCTAAACATTCCCAGCATGCGACGTGTAACAGCGAAGCCACCGAAGATGTTAATAGAAACAATCACAGTACCAATGAAGGCAAGGATACCTGCAATCACGCTACCGCCTGATGAGTGTACCTGCTCCATGGCACCTACCACGATAATGCCTGAAATTGCGTTAGTTACAGACATCAAAGGAGTGTGTAAGGAGTGGCTTACGTTCCAGACCACATAGTAGCCCACAACGATTGCCAATACGAACACGGCAAAGTGAGGCATGAACTTCTGCGGAGCAAACATACCAATTAGGATGAATGCGATGATGGCAAGAGCGGCACAACCAATCTTTAAGACTGGAGATACCTTGTGAACCTCTACCTTAGGAGCCTCAGCAGGCTTCTGAGCAGCAGGAGCTGCTGATACAGAGATCTTCGGAGGCGGGAAAGTTACCTCACCATCCTTGGTGACGGTCATATTGCGAATGACAACGTCTTCAAAGTTAAGATCGATCTGACCATCCTTGTTCTTGCACAAAAGCTTGGCAAGATTTACGAGGTTGGTGGAATAAAGCTGTGAGGACTGAGCAGGCAAACGAGATGCCAAATCAGTATAGCCAATTACGGTTACGCCATTATCGGTAGTTACGACCTCACCTGGAACGGTGCAAGCACAGTTACCACCACCGGCTGCTGCCATATCAACGATCACAGAGCCACTCTTCATGGACTCAACCATTTCCTTGGTGATCAGCAAAGGAGACTTCTTACCAGGAATTGCAGCAGTGGTGATGATGATATCAACTTCCTTACACTGCTTAGCAAATAGCTCCATCTCAGCCTTGATATAGCCTTCGGACATGACCTTAGCATAGCCGTCAGAGGAATCCTTACCCTCTTCGACGTAATCAAGCTTTAAGAACTCGCCACCCATAGACTTAATCTGATCGGCTACGACCTCACGAGTATCGAAAGCACGAACCACAGCGCCTAAGGAGTGAGCAGTACCAATGGCAGCCAAGCCTGCAACACCAGCACCGATGATCAGCACCTTTGCAGGAGGAACCTTACCTGCGGCAGTAACCTGACCTGTGAAGAATCTACCAAAGGCGTGAGCTGCTTCGACAACTGCACGATAGCCTGAAATATTGGCAGTTGAGGACAATGCATCCATTGACTGGGCACGGGAAATTCTCGGCACCATATCCATGGCCATTACAGTGACCTTCTTGGCATTTAATTTGTCTACTAACTCTTTATTCTGAGCAGGACGAATGAAGGAGACTAATACTTGTCCTTCCTTTGTATATCCAATCTCATCATCGTTAGGAGCATTTACCTTGAAGATAATATCGCTGTCCCAAACTTCCTTGGAAGTTGCGACCTTGGCGCCTGCCTCTTCATAGGCGGCATCGGTGAAGCTTGCTAATGCGCCAGCACCTGATTGCACTTGAACTTCAAAGCCGAGCTTTAAGAGCTTGGCTACGGTGTCGGGGGTTGCAGCAACCCTAGTCTCACCGCTGAGACTCTCTTTTGGAATACCTATCAGCATGGCTGTTTCCTGTGTCCAATAAGTTTTATGAGTAAGACACATCATCAAATATGTCTTAGGTTGATCGAATGTATTTTAAAGCATTGAAAGCAAGTTACGGAGATTTGATAAATTTCAATGCGCTAAACGCCACGAAGATCACATTTATGAAAGTGCTTAAATGGAAGATTGACAAGCTTAATATCTTGTTTTTAAAAGATTTTATTCATTTAGCTATGATTTAACGATTTCTGTAAAATGTTAATAAACAAAAAGATAAGAAAAAGCGCAAAGAAATACCGTGTTTTGTGGCACAAAATTGCGTTTTTATATAACAAAAGTCTGATATGTAAGGAAGTTGAGAGAAAATCGCAACTAACACCTATTGCTACATGTTCATTGAATAAGCTTTTGATCGATGGCTTCCTGAATGTTGGCAAGACGCATGGTGAAGGCATCTTCCTGAGGAGAATCTCCGGTGGCCTCATAATATCCCTTACGCACCCCAACCTTTTCAAAGCCTAAGCTTGTATAAAGATTTTGTGCCCTAATATTACTTGCCCTTACCTCAAGAAAGCACTCCTCGACAGACTGCGCTAACGCCTCACGCAAGACCTTTGATAAGAGCAAGCGTCCAAGTCCCTGCCCTTGATACATAGGATCGATAGCAATAGTAAGCAGATCGGTAGTTACCTTGGTGTTATATATAACCGCAAAACCTGATGGATCTTGGCCTTTAAAAAGTACCAGCATTTTATAGGCATCATCAAAGCACTCTTTTAAGGATTGAGCAGACCAGGGATTTTTCATAGTGCGCTGCTCAATAAGCTCCAGGGCATTAACTAAGCTCTCGCTTGCATCATCTTTTGAGCAAACCTTTACCCTAATATCACTATGCTCGCTTACTGTCATAATCTACCTATTAAAATTGCTTAATGTTCAAAGCTGATGGCCATTTCAGCTAAATTTTAGGCTTTAAACTATAAAAAATCATGGCCTATTGTTCAAGAGATGCGCAAGAGACCATGACCAATTAAAAAGCCTTACTTTGCTACTGAAGCTTTTGCTCATTAAGCCATTTATCTAATAATGATGCGAGCTCATCATTGTTTAGATCCTGCATGAGGAAATGAGTATTGCCACGAATACCGATCTTAGGTAGCTCTACAAGAGTCGCATTGCCTCCGTGGCGATTTATGGTTTCTACAAACTTGCGTGCCATTTGCAAACGCACACGCCAGTTCTCATCTCCTAAGTTTTTTGAGGGAGTTTCTGGGATGTAATCTCCATAATAAAGAACAATGGGGATTTGCAACAGTCGTTGATATTTATCCGCCGCCACCGCTACTCCGGCCACACCACCGGTTAAGCCGTCAATACGCTCAGGGACCTCTCCTTCGGGAAAAACAAATCCACCAGGCTCATAGGCAGCAATGCCTTTAACCTCAGGATTATCTAAAGCAGTCAACCATCCAGGAAGGCCTCCTGCAGAATGGGTAACTAGCACCTGCTCGCCAACACGCTTGGCTAAAGCACTTAATGCACTTAGATCCTGCTTATGATCGCTTAGATCTGGAGTCATCTCTCTAAAGAATTGATCCAAAGCCTGCTTGTCCTTTGAAAATTGAACTCCTTCGTTATATTTTGGCCATATCCCTATACGCCAAATATCAAACCAAAACATTTCATCAGCCACATTTTTGGCTGTAGTCTCTGCAGAGGTTCTACCGGCACGACCTCTACCTGGTAGATCTATCACATAGCTACTATATCCGCGACGTAGCATTAAGGTTGCAAAACCCTCACGGCCATCAGGAGTCATCTGCCAAGTAACACCAGATCCTCCAAAGCCATGTATATATATCAAGGGTAGCTTATGCGCAGAGACAGGGATTTGATATTCAACAAAGGCATGATCTGCCCTGTAGCTTTGCCCAGTTTCATCCTGCTCAGACCATCCAAGGAACTTGCTATTGTCATAGCGACCATCTCTCTGGATAGTCTGTCCACCTACGGTAAATTGTCCTTGTGTTTCCAAAGTAAAACTTTGAGCGCAGACGTTTAACGCGCAACCAAGCATGGCTGCAAGTAAAAAAATTCTTTTCATAGCTTGAGTAAAAGGACAACACTTTCCAAGCTGAGCGATCACTCGCTCAGCTAAGATATTTAACGATTTGAATTAAAAGGTAAAAAAGTAAGCCGTACGACTAACGCACGCTATTTTCCTTAAGCCAGAACTCAACCTCACTCTTGGAGGCGGCTCCTGATGAGCATAGATGAGTGCCAAAGTTAGCTTGAGGGACCAGCTTTTCAAAATCTGCACGGGTTTGAGAAATACCACTGCCAGCGTGGCTATTAAAGGTAATTACCTTCTTGCCAGCAAGATCTCCTGCCACAGTTCCCAAATACTTCATAAATGCCGTAGGGATATGTCCCCACCAAGTAGGAGCTGCGAGGACTATAGTCTGATACTTGGAAAAATCTACCGTCAAAGGCTTAAAATCGTGATAAGTATTTGACTCAAGCTCTTTCTTAGCAACGTCCACGGTTGCACGGTACTCATCAGGATAATCAGGTTCAGGACTAACCTGATAAAGATCGGCATCGGTCAATTCTTTAACCAATTGTGCAGTTTCGGCAGTATTACCAGTGAGAGAGTAATAGATAACGGCGATATCACTATCAGCAACAGCAACAGTGCTTGAGAACAACAAAGATGCAGCTCCTAGACACACACAAGCCTTAGTTAAGGTTTTGAACATAGAACACTCCTTTAAAATAGAAAAATCTCTAAGCTCATACTACTCAAATTGATGTCAAAGCATTTGCCTTTCACTTCACGTTTTTTGCCTAAAAATACCTATCTTTACCTCTCAAAGCTCATAGAGCATCTGCTTATTTTCAGATAGGATCTTGCAAGTTGCTCCTGCCTTGCCCTACTATTTAGGCAGGCACTACCAAGATCGATACTACCTTGCGCGGTATTAGGCAAATATTTACGAGAGACAGCAATGCAAAGCATTTTAGACGTTAGATGGAAGCTCAATAATAAGGGAAAGTCTCTGCTTAAAGCAGACTGCTCCAACGTTATTGATCAAGCAAACGTTGCTTCTAATGCAGATCCTGCAATTGCCAATGCTGATCTCAATGCTGAGAGGGCCACTCCTGCTCAAGCCACAACTCAACAAATACCTGAGCCCCAAAAAGAGCTAATACCAGCCCAAGCTGTAGAAAAAGCTGATAGCACAACCATAGTTACAGAGAAAAACATAGTTACAGAAAATGTAGCTAGTAAGACGCCTACTATCCAAGCAAGTGAAGTTCAGGCCAAAACTCCTACAGAAAATCCAAAGCAGGAAAAAGAAAGCGCAAGCGCTCAAGAGCCAACTGTAGTTAACAGCACTACCTTAGGATCCAACATAGAGTCTGCCATGGCTTCAAGTACCAGCAACACTGTAGCCTCGGCTAGCAACTTTCATCAAAACAAAGCTTTTGCCCTTAATACGCAAAATAGCAATATTCCACAAGCTGTGCCTTCAGCACCTGTTACAGGCTCAAATGCTCCCTTTGATGCAATTCCGCTACCTGACGACGAGTTTTATCAAGCTGACAGCTCTGCAGACAATACTGTTGTAGCTAATAGCATGGCAAATAATTTAGCTACTGCTAATGAAGTCCATTCTCAACAACAAAGAGCTCCTAATAATGATGAGATCACATCAAGGACTAATTGGCATCTTAGAAAGAAGCGTGCAGATATATATATAGAAGATGATGCCAGTGTTCCTTATCTTGCGGGGCTAAAGGGATTCTTAAAGAGTAAGGGGATATCACTTCTGCCCTTTAATCTAGAACTGCATTATCTGCCCTACGATTTAATTTTATTAAATAAGGTTCACTATAAAAACGAAGGCACTTGCGCCTTTTTAGATAATGGCAAGGCTAGTATCTGGGCTTTTTTACAACAGCACTTCAAAGGCAAACTCTAAAGCTAATCGTTATGGAGAGGTATGAGGGCGTAAAGTACATTTAAAGAGAACAAAGCATTAAGCAGACAGAATGATACTGCAAAATCTTTCTAAACATACATTTGGGAAAATTTGCTGGATCAGCAATAAGATGGCAGGGGCGGAAAGGCTCGAACTCTCAACCGTCGGTTTTGGAGACCGCTGTTCTACCATTGGAACTACGCCCCTGTGGAA
>CAVHVI010000080.1:0-9592 GCA_963639245.1 Bacteroidaceae bacterium | reverse complement strand
GTAAAATTAGTAGACTATGGCACAAAAATGATCATGGTGCACTATTATGGAACTTTGTACTTGGTGCATTTTTATGGTGAGATTTTTGGTTAAGAATAAACTTATTTCTAAAAACTCTGTGATATCAATATGATAGCAAAATAACGTATTTTTCTTTAGGATCAAAAAAGTGCCTTAACTGAAATTTATCTGTTAAGGCACTTGCTATTTTAGTGCGTAAGCTTGTAGATAAGGCGCAGATGCGAGTTTTTTAGACTGTGGATCAGTCCGAGAATTAGCCCAATTTTAAACAAAGTCTCTAGCTTACATTTAGCTAAAGTCTTACGCCTGTTCTTTGAAAGTGTTAGTTTGGCTTAAGCTCCATGCTATAAACTTCTTCTGCTATTTCAAAGCTGTCTAGATCAAAGAGCATCTCGCGTACTCGCTCCATGCCCATCTTTTTATAGAAGCTAATGGCACTTGATGAATGATTAGCAAGAAGCTCAACGGTGCAGGGACTATTTCCTTGATGCGCTCTTATTTCCTTGCAAAGTGCGTTAAAGAGTGCGGTGCCTACGCCATGCTCGCGAAATTCAGGTAGCACATAGAGCTTACTCATAAAGTAGAGCTCGGGGCCTTCTTTAATAAAGGATCCAAAGCCTACGTCCTTGCCATCAACATTGACAATAATAAAGTGGCGTCCGCTTTCAACTGAATTTTGTACTACCTCTTGGGAGTACATACGCTCAAGTGTCATGTCGATTTCATCAGTTGTGAGTATGCCTGAGAATTCTGTGGGCAGAGCCTTTGATGCCAGATCCATAATGATCTTTATTTCACTACTGCTAGCCTTGCGAAATTGAAGATTAGGCATGAGACCTCCTAAAAATCAAGTATTTATGCTTAGTATGGTGGAAATTGTTGAAATTTCAAATACTTTTGCATCAGCCTTTGCATTTAAATGTGATCTTGCTTGAAAATTCAAGGAAAAGTACTTTCAAAAAGCAGGATGTTGTAGGGCTTAAGGTGCAGTTTTTGAAGAATACGCTAAGCATTTTAAAAAGCCCGCCTACCTTAAAAAGAGAAGCTAGAGTGGCAACTAGGTAGGCGAGAAGATAGGCTATGATAGTGTTTAAGCTTTAGACATCTCCCTTACGGCCGCGGTAAAAGAACAGCGGTGGGATCGCAATGCCAAGGCATATAGATAAAAGGATGGCAAAGCATCTCATGCCATGATGCACGATAAGATAGGCATCATCGCTAATAAAGGATGAGGGATCATCTATTACATTAAACAAAGTTACCAAGCAGGTGTAGGCATCCATTCCAGGGATCAAAGGAATAATCGATGCTACGGTAAACACCGGACGCGGTACTCCAAGACGTGGCGCGATCGCAATAAACATAATCGAAGTAATGGAGCATGCAATAAAGGTAGCCACCGCAACCTCCATCCCAAGGCCGGTAAAGAGGGTGGTTCTTAAAACTCTAGTTACCAATCCTCCTAAGCCTACATAGGATAGATAGCGCATAGGTACTGCAAATAGCATAGCAAAGGCGATAGCCACAAAGCCTGCAGCCAGTCCCTCAAGGACTATTCTTGATAAAAGCTCAGTTGACATAGGTAAATGCACCTAGAAGCCACAGGGCTCCAAAAAGACCAATACCTGCTGACATGGTCAGCACCACGCTATTTACCAGACGATAAATTCCCGTCTCAAGGTAGCCCTTAAATACATCTAAGAAGCCATTCATATAAGGATACCCAGGAACTAAGAGCAAGGTAGTAGCCATAATTGAAAGCCTCATATCAGATGGCGGGGCCATCAAGGCGTACTTTGACACTAAAAGCGTGGTAGTACAGCCTAAAAAAGCGGCCGCAATAAAGGCAAAGGGGGCAAAATATCCTCTTTTAATTAAGCAAAATCTCGTGGCCATCAGCACAAAGCCACCAATTAAGGCTGCAATGCATACTGCAAGATTGCCTCCATTTAAAAAGGCAAAGCACAAGGATGCTAACGATTCAATTACGGTAAGCTTCCACTGTCCATAGTGCAGAGGATTTACTTCATTAATAAGCTTAGCAAACTCTCCAAGATCGCTTATCTCACCCTTTAGTACCTTTAGCACCAAAAGATTGAGCTCGGAGACACAGGACATGTTGATGCCAAAATTTTGAATGCGACGCTGGGCACAGGCCTTTTGATGCTCGCGATAGACCTCGATCCAGATTATCGAGCGAGTAAGAAAAACTTCTTGCTTATCTATGCCAAAGTGTTGGCACAGTTTTTCTATAGTCTGCATCACAAGACGAGTTTCTGCTCCAGCAACTGCAAGCTTCCAGCCTAAGAGGCAGAGTATTCCTGCCTCGCGCTTTAGCAGATTTTTCTGTGCGATTAGATCATTTTTGCACATGTTCTATTTCCTTATAGATTAATAGAACACGCACTCACCTGCATCGACGCTTGAGCGATTATTTAGGATCTGATGGGCAAACACGTGCTCTTCAGTAGAGCCATCCTTGTGCTTGATCATGATGAAGTTAGGGCACTTAGGCTTTTCATGTACCACGTTATCGCTGTCGCTTCCGTTGTTCCAAGCTGCCTCCATGGTAGCCTGAGCGGTGCTTGCAAAAAGGATAAGAGCGAGGGTAGCAGCTAAAGCACATAAAATTTTCATTTATAACTCCACTTTTTATTTCTAGTTAGCTTTGGTTGGTTTTTGATTAGCCAGTTATTTACAGTGCATGCGATGTTCGTATGCTTTTTGTTGGGAGCTATTTTAGAAACTTGCTTTTAAAATCCTAAAATGTGAGCTAGATTTTGTTTTTATAGATGTGTACAAAAAAAGCAATAGATATGGTGCTAAACTATTTTTGATGAAATATCAATAACTTGTATATACATCTATCAAAACATTAGCGTGCATAGGTCACACTCTTAGTAAATAGAGTGTTTATCTAGTAAAAGGTGGAGGTCTTATGACAACAGCTGTGCCAGAGCTTGAACCTATGCTCGCACTGCGTAGTGGCAGATTTTATTACCTATGTACTTATAAAAATGCTTGGGATGCGCAAAAGGGACGCTCTTATCGTGAAAGCACTACCTCGGTAGGCAAGATCCTCTCTGGGCGCAAGGATGGAGCGGTTGAGTGGAAGGATATCTATCTTGAGCGTCACCCTGAGCTTGCCGATTTCATCTGTACTCGTAATACTGATGGTGAGCTTATCTTTGAGCCCATTGATGATTCTGCTTTAAAAACCAGCTGTCACCTCTCCTTTGGCGCCACTTGGGTATTAAGTGAGATAGTAAAAGGTACCGCCCTTGAGGATGCACTACGTACCACCTTCTCAAAATATTCCGATTGGCGCAAGCTCTTATCGCTTGCCTTCTTCTTGGCAGTTAGCAATGAAAACGTTATGAGCCGTTTTCCAACATTTTCCAAAAATGTCTATCTACCGTGGATGAGGGTGATGACCCCTGATGATATCCATCGTCTGCTCTCAAGAATTACCCCAGAAAAGGTAGCTCTCTTTAAATCACGCCTCTTATCTTTAAGCAAGGATAGATCGCGTATTTTGGTATTCTGCTCAAGCTCAATTTATAAGCGTCATACCTCCTTTGCCTGGTCTGCCCGTGCCGATATGTCAGATGATGAATCAAGATCTCCTGAAAATTGCACCATGGCTGTAGATGAGAAAAGTGGCGCGCCGCTGTGCTATCACATCTCTCAAGGCCGCAGAGTTCCTGATGTGGAGGCAGTACGTGCCTTAGTGCGTAAGCTTACCCACCTTGAGCTTAAGGATGATGTGCTCTATGTAGCCGATCGTGGTTACGCAGGTCCGCGCAAGATCTCACAATATCTAGTGCATGGCATGAATTTTTTGGTTAATCCTCGAGTGCACCACGGTATCTTTAGACCGCTTATGGAGAATGCACGTCGTCGCCTCTTTGATCTATCAAATTACCATCCTTCAATTGGCTGTGCCGCGATCACCCGTCGCGTGCATTGGTCATATTATGCAACTGAAGATGATCGCCGTGAGCGTCGTAGTAGCTCTCTTTATCTGCATATCTATTTTGATGAGGGGGTCTATAACCAAAATCGTGAAAGCATCAAGCGTGGCATAGGACTTGTTTATGAGACGCTTGCTCGTGGCGATCTTTTAAATGACGATCTGCAGGAGTTTCGTACGCTCTATATGAAGGATGACAATAAGACAGGGCAGTTAATTGTTGATGAGGAGGCGGTAAAGCTTACTCTTGATAAGCGCAGTGTACGTTTGTTGCTAACAGATACAGTTTCAGATCCGGTGGAGGCCTATCGTGATTATTTTGATAGAAATGAGGTGTGGGCCGGCTTTAAGATCTATCGCGAACGTCTAGGTGGTGGTCGTTTAATTTCAGGTGATGATAGCGATTTAGAGGGCAAGGCCTTGGTACAGTTCTTGGCAACCTCACTTGCCGTGATGCTAAGACGCAGATTATCAGGAGCAGGGCAGGCTATGGCGGGTCTTCCTTATAATTCTGATGATGTTATTTTGGGCATGCTTTCAGGAATAGAGCTTAATAGCAGCTCTATGGGATCGATAGTAGGAGAGCCTTCTCGTCGTCTAGGTGAGCTTTTAGAGGCTATTAATATTGAGCTTCCTAAAAATGATGTGCCTAATTCTAGGGATGAAGTGGAAGCTGCTGCTATTGCTGAGGATCGTGATTATGCTGAGATCTCAAAGCACAGCTCTAAGGGGCGTTTAAGTCGAGAGGAATTGATTTTCCGTCAGCTCTCTTAAGTTTTGCGAGCTTTAAGCTATCTTGCAGATCATAGATAAAAAACCGAGATCATAGGATCTCGGTTTTGTTTTAGCTTAATGCTTTATTTCGCATCAGCTATCATCTGATGAAGCTCCTGCAGCGAGTGTACGCTTGAGTACTCATCCTCAGGTAAGGCCTCGATGCAAGCAAAGGCTGCATTTAGAGTAGTGGTATAACCTACGCTATAGCGCAAGGCATTGCGACGCAAGGAGCGGGAATCCTCAACACTCTGACGGCCCTCAGTGGTATTGATAACCCAGCTGTAACGGCCAGACTTGAGGTAATCAAGGATATTGGGACGGCCCTCATAAACCTTGTGTACCAAGTTTACCTTGACGCCGGCATCCTTTAGGCACTGATAGGTACCAGAGGTAGCCTCAAGAGTAAAGCCTGCTTTTTCAAGCAATTGGCCAAGCTTAGGCAATCTGTCCTTATCAGACTTCTTAACGCTAAGTAGTACGGTACCCTCGCGAACTACTGGAGACTTAGCTGCAAGCTGAGCTTTGGCATAGGCCTGAGCAAAGTTATCGGCAGTACCCATAACCTCACCAGTTGAACGCATCTCAGGTCCTAATAGCGGATCAGAGCCTGGGAACTTAGCAAAAGGCAACACCACTTCCTTAACAGAGTGATAAGGAGGTATTACTTGCTTAGTAATGCCCTGATCTTTGAGGCTCTTACCAGTCATGATACGAGCGGCGATCTTAGCAAGCGGAAGACCTGTTGCTTTTGATACGAAAGGCACAGTACGAGCAGCACGCGGGTTAACCTCGATTAGATAGATCTTATCCTCTCGTATTGCCAGCTGTACGTTCATTAAGCCCTTGACGTTCAAGGCTAAAGCCAATTCCTTGGAGATGCGGGTTAGCTCCTTAATCATCTCCTCAGAGATATGCCAAGGAGGAAGTACGCAGGAGGCATCACCTGAGTGGACGCCACATTCCTCAACGTGCTCCATGATGCCGCCGATGACTACATCCTCACCGTCAGCTACAGCGTCAACGTCAATTTCAGTTGCATGATCGAGGAACTTATCAAGAAGCACTGGTGACTTGTTGGAAACCTTAACAGCTTCTTTGAAATAATGTCTTAGATCGTGCTCATCATAGACCACCTCCATGGCACGGCCTCCCAACACATAGGAAGGACGAACAACCAAAGGATAGCCAATTTCCTCGGCAGCAGCTACGGCCTGAGATAAGGACATAGCAGTGGCGTTGCGAGGCTGCAAAAGCTCAAGACGATTTACGATCTCTTGGAAGAGCTTACGATCCTCTGCGCGATCGATATCATCAGGGCTAGTACCAATAACCTTGACGCCCTCCTGCTCAAGCTTCTTAGCAAGCTTAAGTGGAGTCTGGCCACCAAACTGAACGATAACTCCATCAGGCTTTTCTACACGGCAGATCTCAAGTACGTCCTCAAGGGTTACCGGTTCAAAATAAAGTCTGTCAGAGACGTCGTAGTCAGTAGATACGGTTTCAGGGTTGCAGTTAACCATGATGGTTTCATAGCCATCATTTCTTAAAACCATGGCGGCGTGTACGCAACAATAGTCAAACTCAATACCCTGACCGATGCGGTTAGGACCACCACCTAGAACAACTATCTTCTTATTGTTAGTAGGGAAGGCCTCGCACTCCTGCTCATAGGTTGAATACATATAAGCAGTTGAGGTAGGGAATTCAGCAGCGCAGGTATCGACTCGCTTATAGGTAGGATAGACCTCATGTAACCAACGACGAGCGCGTACCTTGTCCTCGGTAGTCTTTAGCAAGGAGGCCAAGCGCTTATCAGAGAAGCCGCGGGATTTGAGATCGCGCATCTCGGCTGCGTCAATTGATTTTAAGGTACGACCATCAAGACCTAACTCGATGTCTATGAGCTCTTTAATCTGAACCAAGAACCAAGGATCGATCTTGGTGTAGTTGAAGACCTCTTCTACCGTCATACCTACACGGAAGGCATCACCTAGATACCAAATGCGGTGGGCACCAGCATTTTCAAGCTCATGGATAAGCTTATTGCGGGCACCTGAGGACTTCATATCAAGACGAGGCTCTAAGCCACTCTTGCCTGTCTCAAGACCACGTAGAGCCTTCTGCAGGGATTCCTCGAAGGTACGGCCAATAGCCATAACCTCACCTACGGACTTCATCTGAGTAGTTAGACGATCATCAGATCCTGGGAACTTCTCAAAGTTAAAGCGTGGAACCTTAGTTACCACATAGTCAAGTGCAGGCTCGAAGGAGGCTGGAGTTCTATCACCGGTAATATCATTACCAAGCTCATCTAGGGTATAACCAACAGCAAGCTTAGCTGCAATCTTAGCAATAGGGAAGCCAGTTGCCTTAGATGCCAAGGCTGATGAACGGGATACACGAGGGTTCATCTCGATGATGACCATGCGGCCGTTCTTAGGGTTGATACCAAACTGAACGTTTGAACCACCAGTTTCAACACCAATCTCACGTAGTACTGCCATAGCAGCATCACGCATGATCTGGTACTCTTTATCAGTAAGAGTCTGAGCAGGTGCTACAGTGATGGAGTCACCAGTATGGATACCCATAGGGTCGAGGTTTTCAATGGAGCAGACGATGATGCAGTTGTCCTTCTTATCGCGGACAACCTCCATCTCAAACTCCTTCCAACCAATTAAGGACTCGTCGATGAGTAATTCGTGAGTAGGAGAGAGCTCTAAGCCCTTATTGCAGATGTTTTCAAACTCTTCTGGGTTATAAGCAATACCACCACCAGTACCACCCATGGTGAAGGATGGACGAATGATGCAGGGGAAGCCTACCTTATGCTGAACTTCCCAAGCCTCTTCCATAGAGTGGGCAATGCCAGCACGAGGGCATTCAAGACCAATCTTAGTCATGGCCTTGTCAAAGCGCTCACGGTTCTCGGCCTTATCAATAGCATCGGCCTTAGCACCGATCATCTCGACGCCATATTTGGCAAGAACACCGTGCTTTTCCAAATCCAAAGCGCAGTTTAATGCAGTCTGACCACCCATGGTAGGCAGTAGGGCATCGGGGCGCTCTTTTTCAATAATGTGCTCAACGACCTTCCAGTGAATAGGCTCGATATAGGTTACATCGGCAAGATCTGGATCAGTCATGATGGTAGCAGGGTTTGAATTAACCAATACTACCTTGTAGCCTTCCTCGCGTAGAGCGCGACAGGCTTGGGTACCTGAGTAGTCAAACTCACAGGCCTGACCGATGACGATGGGACCTGCGCCCAAGATCAATACGGTTTTAATATCTGTACGTTTAGGCATTTGTTACTCCTAATCCTGCTTACGATAGTTGCGCATAAGCTCAATGAAATGATCAAAGAGCCCTTGAGGATCATGAGGACCAGGGGATGCCTCAGGGTGACCTTGGAAGGAGAAGGCCGGAACGTCAGTACGCTCAACGCCTTGCAAAGTGCCATCGAACAGGGAAATATGAGTGGCCTTAAGATTTTCAGGCAAGGTTTCCTTATCCACAGCAAAGCCGTGGTTTTGGGAGGTGATAAATACCTGACCAGTCTTTAAATCCTTTACTGGATGGTTAGCACCGTGGTGACCACATTTCATTTTAATGGTCTTAGCACCAGATGCTAGGGATAAAAGCTGGTGACCTAGGCAGATACCGAAAATAGGAACCTTCTTATCTAAAAATTCACGAATAGCCTCTTGTGCATAATCGCAAGGCTCTGGATCGCCTGGGCCATTTGAGAGGAAGATTCCATCAGGATTCATGCTTAAAACCTCAGAGGCTGGGGTCTTAGCAGGAACGACGGTAACGCGGCAGCCACGATCTGCCAATAATCTTAGGATATTGCGCTTGACACCAAAGTCATAGGCGACAACGTTAAATTCAGTACGCGGACCCTTGACATAGCCCTGACCTAGCTGCCAGGTTCCTTCTGTCCAAGTGTAGCGATCCTTGCAGGTAACTTCCTTTGCAAGGTCTAAGCCCTTAAGACCACCAAAATTCTTGGCCATGGCTACTGCCATTTCTTCGGTAACGCCATCAGCGGTGGTTAGGCAACCGTTTTGTGCACCTTTATCACGCAAAATTCTGGTGAGCATACGAGTATCAATGCCATAGATACCAGGCTTGCCGTGCTCTTTTAAGAAATCGCTTAAGGTTTTGGTGCTACGGAAATTAGAAGCTACCACGGAGAGATCTCTAATGATGAGACCCATGGCGAAGATCTGTGAGGATTCCACGTCTTCGTCGTTAGTGCCGTAGTTGCCAATGTGTGGATAGGTAAGAGTGACTAGCTGACTTGCATATGAAGGATCGGTTAGGATCTCCTGATAGCCAGTCATGGATGTGTTGAATACGACTTCGCCGACAGTAGTTACGTTTTCAGCGCCGAAAGCTTTGCCCCTGAAAACAGTGCCGTCTGCGAGAGCCAGGATTGCGGTTCTGACCACAAAAACCCCCAGAAACGATATATTTGCATCTTGACGGGACAACTGCAGGTGACGTACCTGCGGATCTCCAATCCTGACTATTTTAGCACAAATGTGCAAGATCCTTTGTCACTTGACTGGATCTTGGCATGAAAATTATTAAGCAGGTAGGATGATATACATGCGAAAACTTTGTATTACTTCTTTGTTTACTAATGAAATTAGCGCGGGAAGGTGCTTTAGGGATAGAAAAGGTATTTCCAAACATTTGATCCCGATTAAAACATCAGCGCAGCTGAAGCTTTGTAATCGATAGTAATTCTTTTCCGCGCTTAGTATTTCAAAGCCAGAAACGATAGTTGTCGGGGAATAATAAGATTTGGGA
>CAVHVI010000079.1:0-9729 GCA_963639245.1 Bacteroidaceae bacterium | reverse complement strand
TGCTTTAGCCATGTTTGCAGCTGTGGGGATCTACTACTTATAAAAGATAGTAATTATAAAAATGAAGGGATGATATGCCGCTAAGTTACCTAGGACTGTTGCTGGGCTTCATAGGAGCAGTATGTCAGGCTTGGAATTATGCGGTAACTAAAGAGGTACAACAAAAATATGAGCTCTCAGGAATAAAGCTACTGGGAGCCACACATGTTTTAATGTGCATCGTATGCCTCATCCCTTTTATTGCACTTGGCTATTATCATTATCTTGATCCTCAATCACTACTCTTCACCTTCTGCATCGTTCTACCCTACCTTTGTGGTCAATACTTTGTAAACAAGGCCATAGGCCTATCAGACTCCTCAATTGTGGCGCCTCTGCTTGCCATCAAGATCCCAATTCTAGCCTTTATCTCGGTGTTTTTTCTGGATAAAGGCTTTAACAGCCAGCAAAGCATTGCCATTATCCTTATTCTCTCCATTGGTTGGTATTTCTCATCACTATCAGGCAGGATAGGCTTCAACTCCATGATCTGTGTGGTGCTTGGATGTTTTTGTTACTGCTTATCAGATCTCTCCATGGCAGTGTTATTAATGCCATATCTAAAAGAGATAGGAGTAAGCTTTTGGCTTGATCAGGTTTTTATGGGCTCTATCATGGAATATGTGATCTGTGGGATCCCGGCTATGCCTATGCTTTTGCTATCAAAGGCACATAGATTTCACGTAAGCTTTAAAGATGCTTGGGCTACCCGCCTAATAGTATTCACTTGGCTTGCTAATACCTTAGGCATAGTATCCTGCTTTAATCTTGCAGGAGTGGTTGAAGGAAATATCATTCAATCCCTACGCGGAGTTATTGGAGTGCTAATTGCCTATATTTTCTACAGAAAATACATTCAGGATCCCTCCACCTTTCAAAAAAAGCTCTATATTGCTCTGGGCATGTTTTTAGCAATTGGGATCTATCACCTATAACGCAACTTAAGGAAAATTTTCCTAAGCCCAAGATCGGCGCAAGAAAATTTCATAAAGCCTGCAAAAATTGATGCCCCACCTCTTATTTTCAGGTACAATTCACACGCAAAATGTGTGCAAGGCACTAAGTTAATATTTGTAAGATGCGCGTTTAATAACGCGTCCCGTGCGAGGGATTTAATTTAATCCCCGCCTGTATCTATATCAGCAAAATTGCTGTGAACGGGAGGACACATGATCACTGCATGCCGTCTCAATGACGACGATTTCCTTTCCCTATCAACTGTAAAACCAGGGGACGCTTTGCCCTCTGATGTGATATGGCTTGACGTTAATCAACCTGATGATGAAGAGCGTGATTGGCTAGAGAAGCTATTTGTTGAGGACGTTCCTGAAGAAGACGAAATGGACGACATCGAATCCTCATCACGTTTTCGTATCGGACCTGATGGCGTTCATATTCTGTCATTATTCCCGCAAAGCGTAGCCAATGATCCTCACGGCGTAAACATGTCCTTTACCATGAGAAAGAATCTGTTGATCTCATTTAGGGAAGAGGATGTCTCCATTGTGCGCTTATTAAGATTCTACATTCGTCATAATAAGACAGATATTAGATCATCACTTGATGTGCTCTTAAAGCTTCAGGATCTAAAGGTTGATCAGCTATCCGACTTAATTGAGGATGCCTATACCACCTTGGATGAAACTGCAGATAAAATTATCGATGATGAGCATGTTGAGGAAATTTTGCACGAGCTCATTAATCAGGAGGAGCAAAACTCCCAGATCCTGCAGGCTCTATACGATACCCGTCGTGCCCTACGCTTTGTGAAGAAGACCTTTGAGACTACGCTTGATGATAGACAAGAGCGTGATATCGATGAGGTATTAAACGATATTGAATCAATTTTGCCACATACGCAGTTCCTAGCTAATAAGATTAACTTCCAGCTAGAAGCCTCCATGGGCTACACCAATCAAAAGCAAAACAAGATCATTAAGATCTTCTCAGTGGCAGCCGTGGTCTTCATGCCTCCAACCTTGATTGCATCCATTTACGGTATGAACTTCCACTTCATGCCTGAGCTTTCATGGAAATTTGGCTATCCCCTATCTATTGGCTTGATGTTTTTATCGGCAGTGCTTACCTTCACCCTATTTAAAAAGAAGGGCTGGCTCTAATAACATTCCCCCTCACCTTTTAGCCCTCAGATGAGGGCTTTCTAACATTTTTAAATAGCTACAGCCTAATTGCATTTTCATCTAGCAAATACTGCTCAAGTCCAATATACAAAATGCCGTGTTCATCCCTCCAAGGCTTGATATGATCCCGCAGTACCACGATCTTTCTAAAAGAATCAACTACACGTATAAGTGATGCGAGCACCTTTGCTCTTTTTTCATCATCGTCTATCGAAAAGACTGACTGAATATAAAAGCGCTCATCGGCATGATTTTATACCAAGGTTAACTGACCGAAATATATTGAACTTAGGGGAAGCTTGGTTATTCCTCTCACTTTGCAGACACTCATTTACTATCCAAGAAATTTTTGCGGGATCCGCAAATATTTCTTGATCTCCCAAAAATGCGCCTCAAATAATCTGTGATGCGCACTGACTAAAAGGTAATAAGCCTTTGAAGATGCGACCATAGCTACCTTTGAGTAAGATAGCTATAAGCAAAACGAGAAGATCCGATGTTCAATGAAATGCTTTTATAAAACGCTATGCCTGATCAGAAGCTGATGCATTTTCAAAAACCAGATGTAGACTCGAACCTTAGCATATGCACTGCCTTAACAAATGCCTCTTGAGTACCAAAGGCTCCGGCCTTAGTAACTATATATTTACCTTTTTCACTGCCCTCGGCAATCTCAGATAAGGGGATGCCAGCTTCAACCTCCCTAATGATCCTAAAGGTTGCCGCGTCCAAAGCAAGACAGGCATGCACGGCAGTATCGCCACCGGTCATTACAAAGCCCTCAAAGGAGGTGGCTAGGAGTTTGGCAAGATTTGCCATGTAAATGGCGGTACGCTCGCCAGCATCAAAAAAGGTAAGGCCTAATTCCAAAGCAGTCTTGCCTGAAATCTCAACATCATTTTTATCATAGGCTGCCGATACCATGATCACCGCCTTGTGATGCTTTAGGATCTCCTCGGCATCATTCTTGGCGGCAGCCACAGGATCCTGTACCACCGCCTTTGGATTTGATCTAAATAGGAAGCAATCCTTACTCTTTTCAAGCGCCTTGACCTGCGCGCGCGTGGTCTCGGAGATCGATCCTGCAAGTACTAAGACGCGCTGTGAGTTCACAGTTAAATATTGCTCGCCTGTATTATCCTGATATTTCTGAGCAAGATAGGATGCAAGGCCAGCACTTCCTGCCATGATTGCTTTAAAGCCTGCATCAATTAAGTCAAATACACATTCTGATGCTAAGGCAAGATGCTCCTCACAGATAGCATCACAAACAACTATTTTTACCCCCTCCTCAAGTAGCTTTTTTAAAGCCTTGATGATGTGCTCCTTGCCTTTATTTAAAGTATCGACATTCAAAACGCCACTTTTTAAGGATGATTCAGAAGCGATGATATCGGGAATATATGATATGGTAATGGGAGATTTGGGGATATTAGCAAGCTCAGTTTTAGCGATCTCCTCTCCCTTTAAGAACATAACGCCATGCTCAGTGGTACGCCCAGTTTTAATAAAGGCCGGTGCAAAAAAGACAAAATCAGCAGAGGAATTATTTAAGCAAGCTTCAAGCTCTGCGCCAACATGACCACGCAAGGTAGAGTCAGTCTTTTTATAAAGTACTACCTCTGGGTATTTTGAAACCACGGCTTTAGTGATATCAGCAACTCTACGATAAGCCTCGTCTTTAGCAATATCACGACTTTCACAGTCGCATACCAAGACCTCGGCATCAGTCTTAAGCGTGTTATTTTGAGCAAGCAACATTACCTTAGCATCAAGACCACATTTGGCAAACTGTACGGCGCTGTCAGATGCACCGGTCAGATCATCGGCAGCGATAAAAATCTTCATATTAAAGGGTCCTTATGAGCATATAAAATCATTTTATTGATGATATAATAGCTTAAATGATTAAATATTGAGCATACGCATAAAATAAAAATAAATAGCAGCTCACAGACATTATTAGTTTTAAGGGCGCGCCAAATATGAATGCAAGACATCAACAGATCCTTGATTATCTAAAAAAACACAATATGGCCACTGTTGAAGATTTAATTGCCATAACCCAAGTATCTCCTGCAACGATCCGCCGTGATCTATTAAAGCTTGACGCTGATGGACTGGTATATAGAGTTCACGGATCAGTATCTGCACGTGAATCTAAGGATAGACAACCTACTACCTCAGAAAAGAGTACGCTTGCCCATGATCAAAAGGTACGCATTGGCACACAGGCAGCCTCTTTAATTCATCCTGGCGATAGCGTTTTCTTTGATGCAGGAACTACAACTATAGAGATCGCTCGCACCATTGCAGAGATGCCCCTTAAGATAATCACCACCGATTTAAACATTGGTCTTCTTTTAGCAACGCGCAGACAGATGGATGTATCGCTTACAGGAGGCACCATTGATTGGAGCTCTCAGTCCTGCATTGGCGATCTAGCTCGCAATGTCATTACCAAAATCCATCCTATGATCACCTTCATCTCCTGCAACGCCTGGGATCTTAAGATGGGGATCACGGCTCCTACTATAGAAAAAGCTAATTTAAAATCAGATTTATTAAAAGGAACCACTAAGAGAGTTTTAGTTGCCGATAGCACTAAATATGGCAAGAGTCAGCTCTTTGAGGTGGGGTCTTTAAAGGATTTAGATTTAATCATTACCGACAAAGACCTCGATCCTAAGGATCAAGCTGAAATTATCAACGCAGGGATCGAATTAATACTTGCGTAAATATCGAAGCAAAATTCTGGCTCTGATGAGAAGAAAATTCTGACGAGCTTTTGCGAACAAAGCTCTGGTTACAAGACTTGCTTTGAGATCTTGCTAGCATGGCTAGATTTAGATTGGTCGCGTAGCTATTGAGTAGATGTAAGCTATCTGTCGATCAGGGCTTGTCATACATTTTAGTGCCTAGCTGCATGATGATGTGAGCCATGCGTCTTAAAATAATCCTTTTTCTCCAGAAACTTCGATTGTTTTTCCCTTTAAGTCTAGACTATCGCCTTTATTTGTAAAAGCTATAGCGTTCCATCCAGCGGTAATATTCACAACATCCACCAACACAATCAGAACATAAAAAAGCCGGTCGCATTTGGCCCCTTCAGCCATGCTCCCGGCAATGCGTTAAAACGCGTATCAACTAGCTAACTTTTGCTGATGTTGGGTTATACAATCCCTCTGCCTCTTTCTTAGCACCGCAGGCAGAAGCCACAGAAAAGGTCTGATACTCAATGCACTGACGATTACGCGCGGCATATGCTAAATGCAACATACCATCATCAGTCTGCATAAGATAAGGATATTCATACTGACGATTATTGGTACGGTTTAGCGCTCCTACATAGCCCTCCCCTTGCTCAAAGTTACGAATTAAAGGGAAGGTCTTACCTTTATCCTCAGAAATTGCGACAGCTACTGGGCAACGAAGTCCAGGCCAAGCAGCCTTTCCCTTTTGCGGATCACGGGTACAGGTTGGATTACATGCAATGGCAATGCGCCCATCCTGAAGCTTAATCGCACTAATTGAGGAATTATTATTAGGCAAGCTTGTAGGAACAGGCACTGACCAAGTATCACCATTATCTAGTGACTCTGAGCGATAAACGAAATCAGCCTCACGCGATCTCATAAAGGCTGCCAAATGGCCATCCTCAAGCTCAACTACATTAGCGTGAACTCGTCCTGCACTCTCTGGCATGGCCACTTCCTTCCAAGATTTGCCCTCATCATCAGAGATTTTAAAGACGGAAGGATCACCAGATAAGCCTGCAGCACTATCGGTGCAGATCCAGTTGCCAAAGATCCAGCGTCCATTCTTTAATACCACTATAGGCTGACGAGCAAAGGTACCTTCCCTTTCAAAGACAGTGACATAATCTGACCAAGTCAAACCACCATCAAAGGATTTTTGCAATCTTACCTGCGAGGTATATTGCATATTATCCTTGCCCTCAGTTCTTGCCTTTTGTGCAGTGTACATACACCACACGGCACCATCTGGGCCATTAAAAAGTGAAGGATTTTGCTCAGATCGCTCAGGATCTTTTGAGATCTGTACAGGATCAGTAAACTTGCCATAATCCTTTTTTAGCAAGGAGCAGATGATGGATACATCAGGAGCGCCTTCAAAGGAGCCAGCAAACCAGCAACACAATATATCGCCGTTAGCAAGCGCCAACAGAGCTGGCGCATGAGCGGTTTTATAGGATCCGGCAGGAACCAAGGCCTGCACGGAGTCCATATTGGTGTTGCGATATAAGGTCCCGTCGGGAGTTAAGTCAGGCAACACAGGATAGATCATGCTGCAATCTCCTTGGCTCCCTGACGGTGATTGATAACCAAGGTCACCACACCAATTATGAAGCCTGCGACAGTAGTAGTTACATCAGGGCTGATAAAGCCTAGAGCAGCCACGAAGCACAAGCATCTTGCCCAGCCAGGGAGCTTGGTCTTAAAGAAGCCAGCGATGGTTAAGGCTAGGAAGAAGGTACCAACTAAGAGCTGAGCTGCGCCAATTACGATCTCAACTACAGAGCCCTCAAGCAAAATTGCAGGGTTGTAGACAAAGACGAAAGGAACTAAGAAGCCAACTAAGGCAAAGAGCATGCCGTTTAAGCCAGTCTTCATAGCATCAGCACCAGCAATACCTGCGGCAGTATATGATGCCACGCACACAGGAGGAGTGATCTGAGCCATGATGCCGTAGTAGAACACGAACATATTAGCGCAGAGGGCATCAACACCTAAGGAGCGGATGATAGGTACGAAGAGCACGACACCAACTAGGTAAGCAGCCACGGTAGGAAGAGCCATACCTAAAAGCATGCAACCAATCATAGCTATGAGCATAGCTACAAAGAGGTAGTTAGTACCTAAGGCACCGATCACAGATGAAAGATTGGTTGCCAAAGAGGTCTGACCAGTAACAACGTTAATGATGATACCGCAGGCTGCAGTAGGAATAGCAATTTCTGCTGACTGCTTAGCACCGCGAATACAGCACTGACCTAACTCTTTAAGACCAACGAAGTTCTTACGACCACCTACGAAATAGGAAATAACGTTGCAAGCTAGGCATGCAATGATACCAACCATGCCTGAACGCATAAGGGATGCGCCGGAGATGATCCAGACAACTAACAAGATAACTGGGATCAAAAGATATAGGCGTGGGAGGATTGGTTGCTCAACCTTAATCACCGCATCTGTATTCTTGCCAGTTACACAGCGCTTTTTTGCAAGATAGGTAATGAGCACAAATACGCCAAAGTAATAGGCAAATGCCGGAATAATAGCAGCACAGGCAACAGAGAAATAGGATACGCCTAACATCTCAGCCATAATAAAGGCACCGACACCCATGATAGGAGGCATAACCTGACCACCAGTTGAAGCCACAGCCTCAATAGCGCCAGCCTCTTCAGGAGCATAGCCGATCTTCTTCATCATAGGAATGGTCATAACACCAGTGGTGGAGACATTAGCTACAGCTGAGCCTGAGACCATACCCATAAGTCCTGATGAAATAACTGCAGCCTTAGCTGGCCCTCCTGATGATTTATTGGAGCACTTCATACCGATGTCGATGAGTAACTGACCACCACCACAGGTTGAGAAGAACACACCAAAGACGATGAAGTAGAACAAGGCAGATGCAGAGGTATACAAAGGAGTTCCGAATACACCGGCCTCAGTCATGGTCTGACCGATGCAGAACTGATCGAGCATCTGCTCAAAGGGAAGTCCCTTAGTAAAGAGAATGCCTGGCAAATAAGGAGATACCCAAGCATAGACTATGAAGGTAATGATAAAACCAAAGAGAATGGTACCTAAGCTACGTCTTACGGCCTCAAGCAAGAGTGCGATGGTGATCACCATGATGTGCTTATCGATGGTCTCTACAGAATCGATGAATGGCACAAAGTCTCTTAATCTTGGATATTGAGTGCAGGTGTAGTAGAAAAGATATGCAATACCTGCAAAGGCAATAAGATCAAGATAATTAAGCCATGAACGCTTATTTAGCTCAGAGGGATCAGCCTGACGCCCTTCCTTTTCAGCCTTCTTTAGCACCGCCTTTCTATATAGGTTGTCAGCAGGCATATAGAGGTAAATTAAAGAGAGCGCAAACACCAAGTGCAAAGGAGATTGCAGCATAGGAGTTAGCTGTTTTACGAATGCAAGGTAAATTTGGAAACCAAAGAACACCAAGGTTATGGCGATAATGGTAGCCTTGCGAAGGTTAAAATTACCTATCATATATTTCTCTTTGTTGTCTTTTAAGTAAGTTAAAGGAATTGAGAAATTTAGGAATAAAGGGGAGCTAAGCTCCCCTATTTTTTCAATGTCTTTTTATGGGGATTAGTTATTCAGCTGCATAGCCCTTTTCTTTGTAGTAGGCTGCTGCACCTGGGTGAAGCTTGACACCAGTTAAGGTCTTAGAGCCTGCAACCTTAGGATCGAAGAACTTCAAGGCTGCAACGCTATCGCCCATCTCATCCTTATGCTCTGCCAAGGCCTTAGTTAAGGTATAGGCAACAGCATCATCCATAGTTGAGGAAACCATTACGATCTGCTGAGAGCCAACGGTCTTGATCTCAGTGTCCTGGCCTTTCCAAGTACCAGGTGCTACGGAGACATAGTCATAGCCCATATCAACAAGCTTCTTCATGGTCTCATCGCCTAACTGTACGTCATACATTTCATGAGTTAAGCAAAGCTCAGTGGTATTAGACTGACCTGCACCGATGTGATCGATGGTCATATCATAGAGATCATCCTGCAAGCCTGACTTAATAGCATCACCGCCGGTCTTTTCAACCTGACCGCCCCATGCCTTAACGTCCTCAAGCTTAACACCTAGTGCCTCAAATACCTTCTCAGCAGAAAGCTCACCTAAGGTGCCGTTCTTCTTGATAACGATCTTGACAGGATGCTTCTTAGCAACTAGCTCTTCAACAGTCTTAATGCCAGTTGAATCCACAAACTTCTTAGTAAACATGACGTTAATAAAATCATGACCCAAGCCACCTGCTAGTGCTGCGGTGTGCTCAGTCTTAGGACGACCTAAGATACCGTCCTCAGCTGCCCACTTTGCAGGACCTGCATTTGACATGACGATGTCGCACTTAGCAGCATTATCAACGATGATAGGAGCACCAACGCCACCTGGAGAGGTGGTGGTAATTGCGATATTTGAGCCTGCAGGTAATTCCTTTAACATAACAGTCTGCAAGGCAGTTGCATAGTTATAGGCAGCAGTACCAACTTCCTGAGCTGCAAAGGTTAGATTAACAGGGCCCTTAAGTTCTGGGGCAGCATAAGCAGAGGATGCAACAGCTACAGCGGTAGCAAGTAGCATTGATGACATGAATTTGTTCATGAAAATCTCCTTGTGATTGTTTGAAAGTCCTTCTTCATATAAATGACGAATTTCTTCCGCTTTCTGTTTCTGAACGCTTGTAAGTATATTGCATATTATGATTATAAAAAAGCATTTTTCTTAAAATGTGATTAGTTTCACGCAAAAACATATATATAAA
>CAVHVI010000078.1:0-9749 GCA_963639245.1 Bacteroidaceae bacterium | reverse complement strand
AGTATGAATAGATTTTGGGCCTCTAGCTTCCAATAAAGCCTTGTGACTGACGCTTCCATAATCTTGAGAAAAGTCCTTGCTCATTTTTCAAAAGCTCAGTCTGAGTACCACTCTCAACAATGCGCCCGCCATCGATTACTAAGATCCTATCCATCATCGATAAGGTTGAAAGTCTATGTGCAATGGCTATTACAGTTCTTCCTTCAAAAATCTTAGAGAGATTTTCCTGAACCACCGCCTCACTTTCAGAGTCCAAAGCCGAGGTGGCCTCATCCAAAATTAAATAAGGCGCATTTTTCATGATCACTCGCGCTAAGGCAATACGCTGACGCTGACCTCCAGAGAGCTTGGCTCCACGCTCGCCAACTAAGGTATCAAATCCATGTCCACCACGATAATCAGATAGAGATTCGATGAAGGATAAAGAATCAGTAAGCTTGGCTGCCTGGTGCATGCTGTGCTCATCCTTATCTGAGCCATAGCAAATATTTTCACCTACGGTACGATGCATTAGGGCAGGATCTTGGGAGACCATAGCAAAGAGATCACGATATTCATCCTGTTTAAATTCCCTTATATCAGTGCCATTTAACAGCACACAACCGTGATCCACATCGTAAAAGCGCAAGAGCAGATTTAAAAGCGTAGTTTTACCAGCCCCTGAGGGACCAACTATACCAACCTTTTCCCCCTCTCTTATCTCAAGACAGAGGTTTTTAAAGATAGCCTTTCCACCCTTATAGCCAAAATCCACATTTCTAAACTCAATTGGACCAAGTGAGGGGATATTGTTGGAAATCCTCCGCGGATCTTGTATCAATACCGGCTTGGTTATAGTCTTCATGCCGTCATAAACCATGCCAATATTTTCAAATATCGCCGATACCTCCCACATCATCCAACGCGACATATTGATAACTCTGATCGCAATGGCGATAGCAATGGCAATTGAACCTGGAGTTACATAGCCTACAGTCCATAGCATTAGCGACATCACCGTAAGAATGATGATGAGCATGTAATTCATTAGCTGTACGCTTACATCAAACATGGTAAGAAGGCGCATCGCCTTATATTCACTCTTTAGGAAGGATTCCATCGAAGCCTTGGCATATTGAGCTTCCCGTCCTTTGCCACCAAAGAGCTTTACTGTGGGAATATTTACATAAGAATCAACTATGCGCCCAACCATATCCGAGCGCTTATCTGATTGACTAGAGGCAGCTCTGCGCAAACGAGGCACAAAAAAATAAATTGATAACGCATAAAGTACTAGCCAACCTATAAGGGGTAAAACCAAGATCAGATCTGCACGCGATAGCATCCACAGCATCATCAAAATATAGACTGCCATGTGCACAGCCACATCAATGAGCTTTAAAACCGAGGTTCTAACCGCCATGGCCGTTTGCATGATTTTATTGGCCACCCGTCCTGCAAATTCGTCTGCAAAGAAAGATAAGGACTGAGATAGCATTTGCCTATGCGTCAGCCATCGCACCTGCATGGGATAGTTTCCCGAGATCGTCTGATGTAGGAGCAGAGAATGGAAAATAGTTGCCAGAGGTAGTAGTACTCCTGCAACTAAGAGCATGATGACAAGCTTGCCACCGTAGGTTTCAATAAAAAGTGCCGGATTTGTTGCCGTGGTCCAATCGACAATATTCCCCATGCACATAAAGAAGAGCGCCTCTCCTGCAGCTAGCAGGCCATTTAGAAGCGCAATAATAAAAAGGAACTTCCACAGTCCCTGAGTGTAAAAAAGGATGAAACGAAAGAATCCCTCTGGCGGAACACCTCTTTCCTCAGCAGGAAAAGGCGGCACCAGTGATTCAAAGGCGCGCCAAATCCTATCCATTATTTTTCCATAGCTCTCATCATGTCATTGATACGTTGGCCAACAACATCAATGTGACGGGCAAGAGCGGCGACATGATTTGGAAGCATGGCATCACCAATATCATTACCGCCGGCAGCCACATACCAAGGATTGAAATCAGCGATGTAGTCAAGACGTCTTAGCGCCTCTTCAACATTTTCCTGGCCACCACGCTCGGCAATTGAGGAATCAACTGCCAACAAGGCACGCAAAACGTTACCCACAACCGACATAATACCCTTGGAATAATAAACATTATTGTCAGTATCGAAATGATTCATCTGCTCATTGTTTAAAATTCCCACAGAATAATCGATCATATTTGAGCAGTACTTGAGAATTTCATAAACATCATCAGACTTTAAGTTATAGACACCAGCATTTTTAACATTTGATCCAACGCTCTGCGCCCAAGCACGCCAGTTTTGAATACCCTGCTTATATTTGCCCTCGGCATCATAAATAAACCAAAAGCCCCAAACCTTTTCAGAATAGGTAAAGAATCTTGAAGTAGCATCTGCAAGACGACTATCTATGGTATCCGCGCGTCCAAATCTAGCTGCAGTCTTGGCAACTATATCAGAGGCAGGACGTGTAGCATAAATCACCCCGCGCTGATAGGAGGGAGTGTTATCTAAAAGCTGAGGCACAAAGAAAAGATCGTTACACTCCCATCCAAATGGAGCCTTAAGACAATCCTCTAAGGAGGCCACAACGCCTTCAGCTAAAACAGAGGCCTTATCACTATCGGTAGCATTTGCATCCAAGGCATCAGGTACATATACCTTACCTGAAGGAGATGAAATTAGGCCAACAGCCAATAGATACAGCACATACCATATAACAAAGAAAGCGGCTACATACTTAAGGATATTTAAATTAATTTTTTTCATAAGAAAAACCATGTCTCAAGCTAATGCTAACATCGGTAAAGCATAACCGACCCTATATGCTCTAACAAGAAAAATTTAATTTAGCGATAAAAAAATGAGGCTTAGAGCTTGATCTTGTTGTCCTTAGCTACTGCTAAAATGACAGGGTAAATTTTTTTAACAGTCTAGAGGAAAAGGCAAGTGATATATACCTTAACACCAAGTCCATCACTTGATCTGGTGATGAGCCTTTCAAGAGAGCTTCAAGCAGGCGGAGCATTCCGCGCTACCGAGGAATCTTTAAGACCTGGTGGCCGAGGTATCAATATCTCAATTATGCTACGCAATTTAGGGCTCGACTCCACAGCCTTAGGCTTTGTGGCAGGCTTTAGCGGTGATGAGCTCATGCGTCTTACCTCAGAATCTGGTATCAAAACCGGTTTTATTCGCGTACGCCGTGGACGCACAAGAATAAATCTTAAGCTTCACGATCCAAAAGCTGAGACCAAAATAAACGGCTTAGGACCAGTAGTAAGTGCCAATGATATTGAATATTTAAAGCATAGGATCAGTCAATTTCACGATGGTGATTTTTTGGTGCTTGCAGGTAATATTCCCCCCTCGTTGCCTCAGGATATATATGGCACCTTTTGTAACACCATTAGCAAGAAAAAGATAAAGATATTGCTCGATGCCCCCTGTGAACTGTGGGATAGTGTACTTCCCTATCACCCCTTTTTGTTTAAAGCCAACTTAACTGAGCTTCGTGAATACTCAGGACAAAACGAGCTAAACGATGAAGAGATAAAAAATATGGGCAAGCACTTTTGCATTCAGGGGGCGCAAAATGTATTGCTATCCCTAGGATCAAGAGGCGCTTGGTATTTTGGTGAGGATGGTGACGAGCTCTTTATCAGTATCCCCGATCTACCCGAAATCGTTGATAAAACAGGTGCTGGGGATTCGATGATTGCAGGCTTTCTTTCAGACTACATTACCTACAATGATATTCGCTCTGCCGTAAAAACCGCGGTGGCAGCAGGCTCAGCAACTGCTGGCTCTCCATACCTTGCAAGTGCCTCAGAGGTACAAACTCTCAGAACCTTGATGTAAAAAGAGGGATCATTGCATAAATGATCCCCCTATTTTTTAAGGCTAGCGTCTTACTTCTTAAGCGCAGTCATAGCCTCAACTAGGCGATCGATATTCTGGTGGTTAATGCCAGCAACACAGATACGACCAGAGCCTACGATATAAATACCAAACTCTTCCTTAAGAGCAGCAACCTGCTCCTTATCAAGGCCTGAGAAGGAGAACATACCATTTTGCTCAGCAATGAAACCATAATCGCCTGCACCAGCTGCATTTAGCTTCTCAACTAAAAGCTTACGCATTTCCAAGATGCGATCACGCATAACCTTCAGCTCATCTTCCCATTCCTGACGTAAAGAGGCATCAGCTAAGATGGTGGTAACGATCTTCTCACCATGGGCAGGAGGATTAGAAATAGCAGTACGCACTGAGATCTTAAGCTGAGAGAATACCTTATCAGCAACTTCCTTGGACTCAGTTACTACAGTTAAAACGCCTACACGCTCATTGTACAAGCCAAAGTTCTTGGAGAAAGAAGAAGCAATCAACAGCTCCTTGCAGTGAGAGGCAATAATACGTAAGCCCTGAGCATCCTCTTCAATGCCACGACCAAAGCCCTGATAGGCAAAGTCAATGAAGGGTAGCAATTTCTTCTCTTCTAGGAACTTAGCGATGGTTTCCCACTGCTCTACAGTAGGATCGATGCCAGTTGGATTATGGCAGCAACCATGAAGGATAACTACATCGCCTTCTTTAGCCTGAGAGAGGGTATCCATCATACGATCAAAGGCTAAGGAATGATTTACACGATCATAATATGGATATTTTTCAAACTTTAAGCCTGCAGACTGAGCGATCTGATAGTGATTAGCCCAAGTAGGATCGCTGATCCACACAGTAGTTGCCACATTCTGCTGATGAATGAAATCACAGCCAATTCTTAAAGCACCAGTACCACCAGGGCAGTGAACGCTTACAGCCTTGCCACCGTCAACATACTCATGGCCATGACCAAAGATCAGATCACGAGCAAAACGGCCATACTCAGGCAAACCGCTAATAGGAAGATAAGATTTAGTGTTCTCGCTGTCTAAAAGGATCTTCTCGGCTTTCTTGACGCACTTTAAGATCTCGGTCTCACCATTTTCATTCTTATACACACCCACGCTCAGATTGATTTTGTCTGCACGAGGATCCTTCTTAAAGGCCTCGGATATACCGAGGATGGGATCGGCGGGGGCTGCTTCAATGCGATCAAAGAACATTTATGTCACCTTTTGTAAAATGCATTAAGAAAATTAACTGCGAAACAATATATCACAGCGCGCTTTTTTTGAAATTTAGTTAAAAATTGCACCGAAGACAAGCAGAAAATAATAACTACTTGTTTTTACAATGCCTTTTTTAACACCTTATAAAAAATCCCCGCACAGTGCGAGGACTTAATAAATACTAGATGATCTTAGATAAGAACTCTTGAGTACGTTTTTCCTTAGCGTGGCTAAACACCTCATCAGGAGTACCCTGCTCAAGAATAATACCTTGATCGACAAACAATACTCTGTCGGCTACCTGACGGGCAAAGCCCATTTCATGGGTCACACACATCATGGTCATGCCAGAGGTTGCCAGATCACGCATTACATCCAAAACCTCATTGACCATCTCGGGATCCAAAGCTGAGGTTGGCTCATCAAATAGCATGATCTTAGGATGCATAGCCAAGGCACGGGCGATAGCTACACGCTGCTGCTGACCGCCGGAGAGCTCATCTGGGAAGGAGTGAGCCTTTTGCTCAAGACCAACCTTCTTTAAAAGCTCCATTGCAGTAGCCTCAGCATCTTGGGTGGACTTTTTACGTACCTTCTCCTGTGCAAGGGTAATGTTTCTAAGCACAGTCATATGCGGGAAGAGGTTAAAGTGCTGGAACACCATACCAACCTCTGCACGGATGGTATTGATATCAACATCAGGTGTGATCACCTGATTATCGATGGTTACGGTTCCTGATGTCGGTACCTCCAGATAATTTACGCAACGCAATAAGGTTGACTTACCAGAGCCTGAAGGGCCGATAATGCAAACCACCTCAGAGCGCTTAACCTTAAGATCGACACCCTTTAGAATTTCATTTGATCCAAAAGATTTATGCAAATCCTTAAGCTCAATCATGACTTCTTTAGATAAATTTGCCATTAGCGTACCTTCTTTGATCCGTTGTAGCGCTTTTCTAGATAGGAAACGAAGCGACTAATTGAAAGAGTCATTATGAGGTAGATGATTGCAACCGTAGTCCAAATCTCAAGCGAGCCATAGGTTGATGCAATAATGAGCTGTCCCTTACGAGTCAATTCCTCAAAACCTATCACTGATACCAAGGAGGAATCCTTCAACATCGCAATAAACTCATTACCAAGCTGAGGAATAATGCGTCTGAAGGCCTGAGGGATGATGACATTGATCATGGTCTGGCTCCAGCTCATACCTAAGCTACGACCAGCCTCAGTCTGTCCCTTATCTATTGATTGGATGCCAGCACGGAAGATCTCAGCAACATAAGCACCTGAATTAATCGAGCAGGCACATACTGCAGCCACAAATGGTTCAATACGAGCACCGATAATTACCGGCAATGCAAAATAGATAATAAAGATCTGCACGAGCAAAGGAGTGCCACGGATAAAGTCTACGTATATCTTTGCAGGAATACGTAACCAACCATATTTTGACAGCTCGGCAATACCGACAAAAAGACCGATCATCACGCCTAAGGCCACAGCTACGGCGGAGATCTCGATAGTGACTAATGCTCCAAGACCTAATAAAGGCAGGGAATCTAGTACTAATTGGATATCAAATGACATTGTAAATTGTAGTTATCAAACAAACAAAAAGCGGGCATGAGTTAACATGTCCGCAGTTTCAAATCCAGAATTATTCTGGAGTACCAAACCACTTCTGGTGGATTTCGCTGAAGGTACCGTTTTCACGGATCTTCTTAAGACCTGCATCTAAGGTATTCAAAAGTTCAGTATTGCCTTTTTTAACTGCAATACCAAATTGAGAGGCCTCAGAATAATCATTAAGCTCAGTAAAATCATGATTTTTCTGGGAGGCTATGAAATATTCAATGACGGGACGATCGGTAATTACTGCTTCACAGCCCTTGCTCTTAAGTTCCATAAAAGCTTCAGCGTGGGTATTAAAGGCTGCAACCTTATTAGATAAGGTCTTAGCTAAGTCGATACCTGTATTACCTATCTGACCACACAGACGAAGATTCTTCAAATCATCAAGCTTCTTGTACTTATCCTCATTTGCCTTAAGCACTACTGCACTTAAGCCTGAATCATAATAAGGAGCAGTAAAATCAACCTTCTGAGCTCGTTCCTCAGTAATAGTCATACCTGCAGCTACAACATCAATGGATTTGGTCATCAAAGCAGGGATCAAGCCATCAAAGGGCATAGATACCATTTCAACATCATAGCCACTAGCAGATGCTACAGCCTTGATAATATCAACATCATATCCAATGATAGTGTTGTTAGGATCAGTAAACTCAAAAGGGGCGAAAGTAGGCTCAGTGCCCACACGTAAAGTCTTAGCATCGGCTGATGCTGATACAAAGCATGCGGACAATGCACAAGACACTAACGCAACCTTTATAGATTTGTTCATAAGATCACCATAAAACCAGCAGGACCTAAAATGTCCAATCAAATTAATTTGGCGACATTTTAGCAAACAAGCCTAAGAATGCACAGTGTTTTAAGTAAAGTTAGCTATTTTAAGCTCATTTGATACTGTTTTGAAACCGTTTAGAGCAGCTGTGCACAACGGAATTACACTTCTGACTTTTTTTGTACAAATGCTATGGATTTTCAATAAGTTTTCTTCAATAATTGACACTAGCGCAGGGAAATTTTTTAGTACCTGTCATCAACAAATGGAGATTTTAAAGTGGCCATTAAAAACGTTGTTTTTGACCTAGGCGGCGTTCTCATCGATTGGAATCCTCGTTATGCATATAAGAATGTATTTAACGATGATGAAAAGATGGAATATTTCCTTACCAACATCACCACTGGTGAGTGGAATTCTCAAATGGACAAAGGGCGTACCTTTGATGAATGTATAAAAGAGCTCTCAGCCCAATATCCTGACTATGCCGATAAAATTGCCATTTGGAAAACAGGCTGGGAACAAATGCTAGGTGGCACCGTTCCTCAAGGAATTAAGCTTTTAGATCTTGTCAAGAAGTCTGAAAAATTCACTATTTATGCACTTACTAATTGGTCTGCAGAAACCTTCCCTATTGCCTATAAACACTTTCCCTTCCTAAATGATTTTGAGGGCATTGTGGTATCAGGTGAGGAAAAAATGATCAAGCCTGAAAAGGGAATTTTCCTAACCCTCTTTGAACGCTATCATTTAAATCCTGAAGAATGCCTGTTCTTAGATGACAATATTAAAAATATTGAGACTGCCAAAAGTCGTGGCATGCATACCATTCATTTCAAGGATCCTGATGAAGGCTTTGAAAAGGCAGTTAAGCTTTTAAAGCTAAAGGTCTAAAGCTTGCGGCCTATGAGCCGTTAAGAGCCAAGGAGGAGTACTTTTATGTCAACTTCAGTAGATGCAACCGATTCAACTATGTCAGCTATGCAAATTGCTCTGAGCAAGCGTCAGCAAGATCAGCAAGGACAGCTTTCTCTTGCATTGATCTCAGCTGCAACTGCCACAGTTGATCAGGCTATGGCTACAGCTCAAAGCGTATCTGCAACAAGCTCAGTTGATACACTTGCAACCGAGGGCTCTTTGGGCACTCATATTAATCTTCATGTGTAACTCATGAGAGATTGAGCTATTATGAAGCCGCGGGAAACCGCGGTTTTTTATTGCAAATTAAGGAATTGAGATGATCACTCCTGCGCAAAATTTTCTTAAGAAAAACAAAATTGCCTATAAGGAATACGAATACAAGTGCGAGGTACTCCATGATTTTGGGCACCATGCAGCCGATGAATTAGGAGCCGATCCCCATCGCGTGTTCAAAACCATACTGCTTAAGCATGACAAAACCTATGTCACCTGTGTAACTCCGGTAAACGCAATGATTTCCCTAAAAAATGCCGCGCGTATCATGGGCTTAAAATCATTAGAGCTTACCGATCCTCAGGAGGCTACGCGTATTACAGGCTATGTTATTGGCGGTGTCAGCCCCTTTGGACAAAAAAGACGTACCTTAACTTTACTAGCAGCATCGGCTCTGCAATACGATGAAATATTGGTATCAGGTGGTAGACGCGGGTTAAGTGTAGGCGTCAATCCTCAGGATTTAGTTAAAGCATTAGATGCCAAAACAGGAGATTTTCTTGACAAGGTAGAAGAATAGTTAAGAAGAGTAACTACATAACAGGCCGCATTGTGCGGCCTTGATGCTTTAAAGAGCGCCTTCCTTTTTTAGGAAGTTCTCAATTCCAACCATAGACTCGTCGGATATCACATGCTCAATACGGCAGGCATCGCGCTGTGCCACATCTGCAGGAACCTTAGCAACATCCTGCAAAAACAGAGTTAAAACCTGGTGACGGTGAAAAATACTCTTAGCATGAGCTAAGCCCTCTGGAGTAAATTCCAAATCACCTGACTGGGCAATGGTAATTAACCCCTTATCCTTAAGCTGACCTAGGCCACGGCTAACAGAAGGCTTTGAAAAACGCAATTCATTAGCAACATCCACAGCACGAACCAAACCACCTTCAGAGCGCTCCTTCATGATAAGGATAGTCTCAAGATAGGTCTCGCCAGACTCGGCTAAAGTACCAGCACGTGAGGGCACTGGCTCTGAAATAGCGTCCATTGCACTTGGAATTTGTTTTTTGGATGCACTGTCCATATTC
>CAVHVI010000077.1:0-9896 GCA_963639245.1 Bacteroidaceae bacterium | reverse complement strand
CCAATGTCACCATCATTTATAGAGAAGCTTATATCTGCATAACCATCACCTGATGGCTCATTTGACTTATATTCATCATATAAATCAGAATTTGAAGAGAATATGCCATTTAAGAAGCCATGATAGAAGCTCTCTGGTGTTGAATTGGCCCAATCACGTACCGATACAAATTTTTTAAGTCTCTTTTTTATGAGAGTTCTTATATTATTACTATCCCCATTTGCAAAAGCGGTAATTAGCTCCTTTAATGAGTTCTGCATGGGCTCTTGGCTGTAGTAATGTTTGTAATAACTAGAAATACACGTATCAAAGGCTTCTCTAATTTCCATATTAGGAATGCGTACGGTGCAAACAGTTCCTCGATTAACAATATTGGCAGTATTTAGACAGGTTAAATACCCTGTATAAAGAAGCATGGTCCAGAAATCATCACCTCGATGACGCTCACCTAGCTCTTTATAGCTAAGGCTTATATTCGCAGAAAATTCAATTTCGCCACCATCAAGCAGAGTCTGCATCTTTATTGCATCATCTACTTTTAAATTGCTCATTAATTCTTGGATGATGGAGTCAGGGCTTGTAGATAGCCAAAAGCTTTGTGGTACAGATACCTTGTTGCCTAACTGCATGTTGGTTAAGGCTTGCTTGCAAAAGCACACTACATCAGAAGGACAGAATATTTCTGTATCACCAATACAATAGCCGCCATACCAATCCTTGACTGCATCTTCATACTTACTTAAACCATAGTAGTCAAGCATGGCTTTAACTTCGTCTTTAGTAAAACCAAAGCCTTCAGCTAAAATATTAATTTTGTCAAAAACAGTATTGATATCAAGATTGTTCAATTCGCTAGTAATGCTGTCATTTGGTACTTGCAAATATCCAGTAACCACTCCTTTTTGTAATGCAGTGTTATCCTTGAGTGATGATGAGAGCATTACATGAATAAGGCTTAACATCTCATTGTAATAGCCATTGGCATAAGCATTATTAAGAGGGGCATCATAATCATCAACTAAGATAATTACATCCTTACCATAGTATTTTTTTAGTAACGAAGATAAGGTCTTTAGACAAAAGCATAAATCAACTAATTCAGGATCACTTTTTAAATTAGAAGGATCTATTAATTTTTGAAGTTTCCTCCTATCGTATTCACCAAAGTTGTCTCTTTCTAAAAGACATTCATACTCTTGAGCTGCTTTTGCAATTACTTCAGCCAGTTTTCCACAAGCAGACTCAAAGTCAGGTCCATCTACCTCCTTAAAGGAGACAAAGATAACAGGCCATTTGCCCATGAATTTTTGGCAAAAATCTTGATCTTTATATATTTCGGTATTTTTAAAGAGTTTCTCTTGATATGAGGTATCGTCAGGATTTTCAGGATTGATTTTTAGAAAGTTGTAGAAGGTATTTAGGAGCAAGGTCTTGCCAAAGTGTCTAGGCCTTGAGATCAACATGGCCATAGATCCATCGTAACCAAATACATCTTGTATAAAACGAGTCTTATCAACGTAATAGCAACTATCACAAATTACATCTGCAAAATTACTACACTCTAGAGGAAGCTTTTTTAAAGAAGAAGCTACTTGCTGTGCCATATGACTTAACCTCGACTTTAGACAACTTAGGATTTCACAAATGCTCAGGTCCCATTTACAAAATAATAAAACAAACGCTTATAAAAAGTGTATTTAATCGCCTTTTGCCAATACAAAATACAAATTAAATACACTAAATCTCTTAAGCGATGGCATTAGCCACGACGCTGTCTTACTACCTCAAAGAGAGTAATACCAGCAGCAACTGAGACATTTAAAGACTCCACACCGTCAACCATAGGGATCTTAACAATTGCGTCACATTTATCTCTGGTTAAACGACGCATACCACTATCCTCAGATCCCATGACCACTGCACATGCAGGAGCAAACTTATGATCATAGATGACATCCTCAGTTTCACCTGCTAGCCCTACGACCTCAATTGCTCTATCACGCATAAAATCAAGCACGCGCGCAAGATTAGTGACAGCTACAAAGGGTACGACCTCGGCTGCACCATCGGCAGTCTTTCTTGCAACAGGTGTAAGCGTTGCAGATCTGTCACGCGGAGCAATGACTGCATCAACTCCAGCAGCCCACGCAGAGCGCATGCATGCGCCCAAATTTCTAGGATCAGTTACGCCATCTAAGATGAGATATAGTTGAGGCTTACCTTCCTTATTGATGATCATATCCTCAAGATCATGCTCATTTAACGGCGGAGTAGCCAACATCTCAATTACTACGCCCTGGTGTACGCCACCATCAGTCTTCTCATCTAGGAAATGGCTTAAGGAGAATTGAACCTTAACGCCAGCCTTCTCAAGACGCGCAATAATATCTGCTACACGACGATCCTCATCACGACCCTTGGCAATCCATGCGGCAGTGATCTTTTCAGAGGCGGTATCTAAGGCGGAGAATACTGAATTTACGCCATAGACTATTTCACGATTGCTTTTCTTTTTCTGATTACGCATTGTCAAAATTCCAATTAATGTTTTTTCTTATTCTTACGACGACGAGAGAAGGACTCATCATCATTGCGATCCTTTTCACTGCGATTCTTATCCTTACGACGCTCAGGCATGGCAAAGGGATCAGTAAAATGCATCATTGAAGATAGCTCCTGTCCCCAACCACCAGGGATCTTGGCTCGCTCTACATTATCAGCATCCACACTCTCACGCGGACTTGAGATATCAGATAGCTTAGTAAAGAGCGCCTCCTTATCTACAGGACCAGTCTTTTCAGATAAATCTGCACGCGCCTTTAATACACGTTCACGATCCTTACGGTATTTAGCCACCGATCCCATACCGGTAGGCATAAGATCGACCTTGTGCTCCTGAGCATTAACCGCCGCAATAACTACCTTAACGGTATCACCTATACGATAAACCTTGCCCTTATCTGAGATTAAGGACTCCGTACGCTGATCGTAATTCATGTATCCTGGGAAATTGCCTATATAGATAAGACCATCTACGAGGAATTTATCAAGATGAACGAACACACCAAATTTAGTACAGCCAGTGATCGTGCCCTCGACAGTCTCGCCGATAAAGTTCTCAAGATAGACACAGGCAAGCTCAAAATCTACCTGACGCTCAGCCTCATCTGCTGCCACCTCACGATCAGTACAACGTTCACCTAAAACGGCAAGCTCAGATTTGGTATAAGAGCGCGAGCCAATTCTGCCCCAACGTCCCTTATTTTCCTTCTCCAAAAGATGCTTAATTACACGATGTAACTGCAAATCAGCATAACGACGAATAGGAGAGGTGAAATGGGCATACTTATCAAGTGCTAAGCCAAAATGTCCAATATTATCAGGTGTATATTCAGCCTTAGACATTGAGCGCAATAGCATATCACCTAATACCTTACCATCTCTACGCTTGGCAATTGTGTCTGCAAGCTTGGCAAAATCCTTAGGCTTGGGATCATCGCCTCCTGTAAGGGATAGTCCAAAGCGTGCAAGCTGCGGCAAGAGTGCGGCTAATTTCTTTTCAGTAGGCTTAGCATGTACACGATATAGAGTCTGTGCCTTACGCTCGGCTACAAAGCAGGCAGCAGCCACATTGGCAGCCACCATGCACTCCTCAATAAGCTTATGCGCATCGTTACGCTCTAAGGGCTCAACTCCGGTAATTTCCATGTTTTCGTTAAACACGAAATGCTGCTCAGTGCTTTCAATTGCCAAACCACCACGACTGCGACGATTCTTTAAGAAAGCCTTATAAAGCTCATAGAGCTCCTTGACATTGTGAATGCAGGGCTCATGCTCAGGGTATTTAGCTTTACCCTCAGAGATCATCATCCATGCCTCAGTATAGGTAAGACGAGCATGCGATCTCATGACAGCTGGATAGAATTTATAGCTTTCTATCTTGCCATCCTTGGATATAACCATCTCCGAGACCATACAAAGTCTATCAACATCAGGATTTAAGGAGCAGATCCCATTAGATAGCTTCTCAGGCAACATGGGGATCACATAATTTGGGAAATAGCAGGAATTACAGCGATTGACTGCTTCTTTATCTAATACAGTTCCAGGACGTACATAGTAGGAGACGTCGGCAATGGCCACATATAATCTAAAGCCATCGCCCTCTCTTTGACAGTATACGGCATCATCAAAATCACGTGCATCCTCACCGTCAATGGTCATCAGAGGCAATTCTCTTAGATCATCACGTCCCTGCCAATCCTCTGCAGTTACCGTTTCAGGCACGCGGGATAATGCCTTGCCCATGTTATCAGGCCAGGTTGAGGGAATATCATGCATCAATACAGCCATCACGATGATGTTATTTAGATTGCCTAAATCATGCACCACCTCACGGGTCTTAACAAAGCACTTGCCACTCTTTCTGGCAACAATCTCGGCAATAACCACATCACCAGACTTAGCATCGGCTAGATCTTCAGTGCTATTAAATTCAAAGACCTGCTTTTCAAGGCAAGGCTCCTCAGGCATTACAGTGGCAATACGTCCCTGACGATTTAAGAGCATCACACGTCCTAATACACAGACGCGAGTTTTAGTAAGCTTTGAGACATAGGCAACATCGCCAACGCTCATAAACTCTACCTCATCGCCAGGTAAAATCACGATGGATGATTTAAGACGTAATGAATTGCCATCCTTGTCACTTACAAAGTTCACATAGCGCTTGCTACGCTCTTGGGCAAGAAAGTCAGTCTCCTCTCTTGCAATAACTTTAGAAGTACCGGTAGCTACCTGCGAGGGGTGGGCATAGATCTTAAAGCCTGCCAAAGCTACTAAGGCCCCCTCTGCTACCAACTCATTTAAGGTATCCTCATATTTTTGAGCGGTAAGCTCGGAAAGATTACCCTTAAATCCTTCACGGCCCAAAAGCCCTGATGCCAATCCTAAGCCTGAGATAGAACCTAAATCAGGATGCACTCTTACACAAATATTAAAGAGCGCCTTTTTAAAATCATTCTCAGGTGATCCACTAGGCTCGTTTTCAAAATGCGGTAAGGATGAAGTTGATAAAGACGAGCTCTTAGCTACCTTTTTAGGCTTAGGATTTTCAGCACTCTCACTTACTGCTACCTCATCATCCTTATGGGATGACTTGATAGGGTTAACCTTTTTAATCAAATTAATAATCTTCTTCACAAGAACAATTCCAATATATCGTTGAGCATCCTTTGTCCAAGATGCGTAAGTTTATAACTATGCTCACTCATAGAAAGTAAGCCCTCAGCTGCCGCCTTGTTTAACTTTTCCTCTATCATCTCAAAATGGCAGCCGCTAGTTTTTAAAAATTCGTCTATATGCACCTCTTCAAAAAGACGCAGACGATTTAATGCAAATTCAAAGGGCAGATCCTCTTTAGGCACATCATACCAAGCCCCACTCTCCCCTTGCATATATAAATTAGGATCCTCAGGACAAGAGCGTCTCTTGGTTACTCCATTAATTAAGATCTTGCCACAGCCTCCAGCACCTATGCCTAAATAATCGTTAAAAAGCCAATAATTGCGATTATGTACACATTTTTTTTGCTCACGGGCAAAGGCCGATACCTCATAGCGCTCAAAGCCACATGATTTTAAGAGGGAAAACCCAATTTCCTCCTCTTTGGCCAAAAGATCCTCATCTGGCTGCACCGGAGGATGCCTGCCAAAGGCCGTGCCCTCTTCAATAGTTAACTCATACCAAGATATATGAGTTATATCAAACTCGGAGGCTAGCTTAAGATCGCGCATAGCCATGTCTATATCCTGATTAGGCAGAGCATGCATAAGATCGCAATTAATATTGCTAAAGCCTGCAGATAAGGCCATGCTTATAGCATTTTTCGCATCAGCACCACTATGAATTCTACCTAAGGCCTTCAAGCTTGCATCATCAAAGCTTTGTACCCCAATGCTAAGTCTATTTACTCCCGCCTTAAGATAGCCCTCAAGCCTATTTTCATTTACAGTTCCAGGATTGGCCTCCATGGAGATCTCACAGTTAGTAGCTAAATAAGGCTTAATGTGAGCGATAAATCTTGCAGTAATTTCAGGTGGGCATAAGGATGGCGTACCACCACCTAAATATACACTTACAAGAGAGCGTCCTTTAAGCAGAGGAAGATTTTTATCAAAATCTTGAATTAAAGCCTGAAGATACTTCTCATCAAGATCCTGCCTATCGCCCTTTTTAAAAGAGCTAAAATCACAATAAGGACACTTTCTTACGCACCAAGGATAATGCACATATAGCGATACTGGTAGCGGAGTATTAAAAAGTTCAGACACGAGTATTTACAAATAGATAGGCTGAGGCCAAAAATTTAATGTGGCACAGCAAGACAAAAGCCGTGCCTTGAATTTATGCAGGATAGGTAAGCTCAGATAACAGCTTCTTTAACGCACATCCCCTATGAGAGATAAGATTTTTAATCTGAGGAGGAAGCTGTGCGGCCGTACAGTTACGCCCAGTAACTAAAAACAAGGGATCATAACCAAAGCCCTCAGAGCCTTGTGGCTTAAAGCCTATACTTCCCTCCCATGAGGCCGTAACCACCAAGGGCACAGGATCAGAGGGGAAACGCACAAGACAGAGCGCACACCAATAACGCGCAGTACGCTCAGGGGCCTTTATATTCTTTAAAAGCTCCAAAAGCTTATCATTATTGGCCTTATCATCACCATGAGTTCCTGCAAAGCGCGCAGAAAAAATTCCCGGTGCCCCATTTAAAGCATCAACACACAAGCCTGAATCATCAGCAAGTGCTGGCAGTCCAGTTTGCTCTGAGGCTGCTCGGGCCTTGATAATGGCATTTTCAATAAAGCTCTTACCATCCTCAACAGGCTCTTTAACACCTAAATCCTTTTGTAAAAGGATCTCAACACCAGCAGGTGCCAACATGGCGCCAAATTCGCGCGCCTTTCCTTGATTGCCGGTTGCAAGCACCAGCTTAGTAATTTTTTCGTTCATGGCCGCAAATTTTACCACGTGATTGTGAAATTTAATCGTAAATCAAGGCTGTAGCAAACGTTGATAACCAGTGCGTCCTGAAAGCTTATACACAGCCTCAGAGGCAACCTGTGATAAAACCTCTTCTGCAGACAAGTGCGCAAAATTAAAGTCCAAAAGATCCTCAGCTATCGCCCCCTTCTTAATTGCAAAGGCAATAAGCTGTGCCAAATGGGCAGCATCGCTACAGCAGATCTCAGCTCCCATCACCTGATGAGTGGCTTTATCACAATAAAGGCCAATACAACCACCATGCTGTACGCCAAAGCTTCCTAAGGTATCCTTAAAAGAGGCATGGGCAGTTACAAAAGAGCCTCCCGTTTCATTGGCCCATTCGATCATAGAGTCAAAGTTACGTCCTGCGATAGCAAGTACCGGATCGGTATAACAGATCTCAATATTTACCGATTGAGGCATAGCCATTAGATGCTCAGGACGCGCGGCATTCATCCCGGCAAAGCGTCCTTCGGCCTCTGCTAGAGCTGTTGAGGTACTACCACGCACCGATCCTGCCGCAAAGATATGCTTTTGCGAGGTCTGCATGGTATTAGGCTCAGTTTTGATATAGCCCTCACGCGTAAGCTTGACACCAATATGCTGCAGATTTAATCCTGCTATATTTGGAATACGTGCAGAAGCTGCAATTACCTCGGAGGTGTGCAGATAGTTTTCATATTTGCCACCATCTATATAGTAAATTGAGTATCCATCATCTTCTGGCTCAATGGAGGTAATAAAGGAGTCCACCGCCAAATTAAAGCGCGAGGATAATTGATTTAAGGCAGAGCTTAAGACTTCCTCATCAGATAGACGCCACAGCATACGCTGACCAAAGACCGTGACATCCACTCCAAGATAGGATAAGGCCTGCCCTAGTTGCAAGCCAACCGCCGAGCTTCCAAACACGGCTGCCGATTGTGGGAGCTTTTCCTGCTCGTAAAACTCATTGGTAGTGATGATATTCTTGATTTGAGACTGCTCATAGGTAACCAAAGGCTCAGTGCCGGTGGCAATCACCGCAGTCTTAAAATGTACCCTTGCAGAATTTCCCACTTTAAAGGTATGCGGATCTTCAAAGGACACCATACCATGCAGGCGGCGCTCCTCGGGGATACGGTATAAAAAGGATAATACCGATGAGGTAGCCCGCGAGCGCATGGCGCGTACCATTCCCAAAACTCCAGAAGTTTCAATGGCAAGGTCTGGGATCTGTAACCCTTTATTATGGAAGGATTTTAGCGCATGGGCCGAAATAGCCGAGGACATCAAATAGGATGCCGGCAATTCACCTGAACGTTGAGCTGTGGTACCCAAGCGTCCGCCGTCGACCAACACGCAATCAGCACCGCCCTCTTGAGCTGCTCGATAAGCCTCAAGTCCTGCAGTACCACCACCGATGATCGCCGTATCACAAGATATTTCACGAATAGTCATATACGCATGATACAAAATCCACTGTCACATGCCACAAAAAATAACAAAGATCTTGCTAAAATCACACTGACAGTGCATCACAATGCCTAAAAAAATCCTTTCAATTTGCTAACGAGAATTAACTATGTCCTTTCCACCATTGACGCAATACCAAGGCTTCATCTTCGATCTTGACGGAACTTTAATAAATTCCATGCCTCATCACGTACGCGCATGGATTGCTGTAGGTCGCGAGCATAACTTTGAAGTAGATCCTAAAAACATCTATGCTTGGGGAGGGGTATCCTCACTAGATGTAGTCTTAAAGCTTAGGGATCTAGGATGCAATACCGGCGATCCCCAGGAATTCGTACGCCGCAAGGTAGAGCTTTACCGTGCACATTTAAATGAGGTTGAACTCTTTGATGACATTGCCAAGATTTTAAAAGATGCCCATGATCGTGGACTTAAAACTGCCATTGCCTCAGGCACCCAAAGAATTAATGGTCAGGATGCCTTGCGTATTCATGGGCTTGAAAGCTTTGTCGATGCTATGGTATGCGGTGATGATGTGGTAAATCACAAGCCACATCCTGAAACCTTCCTAACAGCCGCCGAAAAATTAGCCCTCAATCCTTCTCAATGCGTAGTCTTTGAGGATGGCCCGCTTGGAGTAGAGGCGGCACTTGCTGGTGGCTTTGATTGTATTGAAGTAAAGGATGGTGCTTTTGTAAAGCTACATCAGAGAAATTAAGGCTGAAAATTAAAGGGCGATCTTTAAGATCGCCTCTATCACTTCTAATCTTCCTCAGATCTATAGCCGTGAGATGCTTTTTTTAAGGTGAGAGTGGAGATCTTATCCTTATAGATAAGCTGCTGATGTCCCTTCACATCCGTAATACCTATGGTGTACTGATCAAAAGAATTGATAAGACCTTCAAACTTTACACCGGTTATTAGGAATAAACAAACAGGGATCTGATTATCCACTAAGAATTTTAAGGCAGCATTTTGGCCGCCACCTTGGGCAAAGGCTACGGAAAAAAGTCGAGCCGTAGAATCGCGTGCGCCTTCTTTATTATTATGGTTATTTGGCATACCAAACCTTATTTATTATTGTTATGTGGGTATGTTATGACTTTTACATTTATAGATCAACATCGTGCAATGTATAATCACATGCACAATTATTGAATAATACTTAGAAAAAAAGCAAGTAAATTTGACTGCAAACTTGCATCTTTTAGCAAAAAGATAACAAAATTAACAATGCTTGAGGATGGTGCCCAGAGACGGAATCGAACCGCCGACACGGGGATTTTCAATCCCCTGCTCTACCGACTGAGCTATCTGGGCTAAGAAAAGTTTAAATTTTGATGGTGCCCAGAGACGGAATCGAACCGCCGACACGGGGATTTTCAATCCCCTGC
>CAVHVI010000076.1:0-9955 GCA_963639245.1 Bacteroidaceae bacterium | reverse complement strand
GTGATCTTTTGGCAGTAACTATTTCAGGTGTAGCAAGTCATCATGACTACCTGTTAAATAGTCCAAAGCTTAGCTCCCTTGATAAGAGGGATTTTGAAATCCTCAGAGATGCTAATTTACTCATAGAAAAGAGGCACAAAAAAGAGCTTACCTTCTCCTTAAGACTGCTTACTGAACTACTTGCCAAGCATTATGGTAAAAATCCCATATTGCTTATTGATGAGTACGATGTACCACTTGCTAAGGCCTATAACAATGGCTATTACGAGGAGATGGTGACTTTTATGCAGCCTTTTCTATCTAAGGCCTTAAAGGGAAATACCAGTCTCTACAAAGCTGTTGTCACAGGATGCTTAAGGATATCTAAAGAGAGCATTTTTACTGGGTTAAATAATTTAAAAATCAATACGGTGGCAAATTCTACAGGGATCCTTGCTGAATGTATGGGCTTTAATAAGGCAGAGGTGAAAACGCTATTAGATTATTATGGACTATCCGAGCATGAGCAGGCGGTAAAGGACTGGTACGACGGTTATCGCATCGCAGGTAGAGAAATCTTTTGTCCTTGGGATGTCATTAATTTTTGTGATATAGCGATAGAAGAGCTTAAAGATACAGGCTTAATTCCCGCACCGAGAAGTTTTTGGAATGAAACTAGTAGCAACGATGTTATTTTGCAATTCATGAGTTATCTCAAAAATAATGATGCTGAACGTATGCAGACTCTTATAGATGGCGGAGAGATAGAATTCGCCCTTAATGAAGATCTTAACTATAAAGAAATAGGGCAACTTCACCGCTCAGATGACTTTTGGACCTTGCTTTTATATACCGGCTATTTAACTGCGGTAAAAACTGTAACTGATGTAGATCCTGTCATCTGCACCGTACGCATTCCTAACAGGGAAATACGCTCTGCATTTGAAAATAATATTAAGGCCTTCTACGCGTCGCGTCCTATGCTGGAATCTACTTATGCTATTGAACAAGCCTTCTTTAGTGGAGATGCTGACAAGGTCAATGTTTTACTGAGCTTGAGACTAAAAAAGTTTGTTTCAATTCGTGACTTTAATACTAAGGCTCCGCCTGAGAACTTCTATCATGGCTTTTTAAATGGGATGTTCTCAACTGATATAGATCAATTTTTTAGATATCAATCAAATCAAGAGGCCGGCAAGGGCTATGCCGATATAGTCTTTAGCTCAATGGATAACTCTATAGGAGTGGTACTGGAGCTTAAAGCAACAACAGATGATAAGCATTTAGGCCATCTTGCGAATGAGGCTTTAAAGCAAATAGAGGATAAGCAATACACTGATACCTTTGGACAGGGTATTAAAAAGATTTACTGCTATGGCATCGCCTTTTGTCGTAAGCAATGTGCGGTAAAGTGCGTGCTTAAGGCGGTATAGCGCTTGAGCAAGCTTTAAACACTTCATCCTCGATTTGAGAGCATGACAATGAGCCACGTTTTATTTCAAGCCATTTTTGCCGTGTTGGGTATTTTATACGCCGTTCTTCTAAGCAGTGCGGTGAGCTTTAGCTACGATGAGGTTTTAAATGAGCGCTGTCGCAAATGGCTCTCAAGCAAATTGTGGGCTATTAAGTTTAAGTCTTCTTTATTCTTTGGCATATCGGCTGTAGCCTTTGTTTTTTACCAATTTGAGATTTTTCAATTGATTAGCTTGGAAGATGCCATAGTACGCATGATCGTGGGAGTAATTTTTGCTTACAGCATTTTGTATTATGTGCTGACTTTTGTGACCTTGCAGAGGGTGCGCTTGCAGATATCAGATAAAATTTTAGAAGAGAAAAGACTGCTTGCTCAGCTATCAGCTACCAAAGGCCAGCTCTGAAAGAGTATGGACCGCACTATCCGATCCAAGCTTAGCTGCCTCCTTTAACATATTAGCGCCTATATCACGGGTTGTAGGATCTTCTATAAAAACCTCACCTGCGATCCTATAGCCCTCCATTTCCCCCTGCTGATTTAATACGCGTCTTATAAAAAAGGCACATTCTGCAGATTTTTTCATCTTGGCAAAGCCCTGGGCAATTCTGGCAAGCTTACGTGCAGATAACAGGTAATTTAGATAGAGTGAAGTTCCATTCTCAAGATCGGCCTTACGCAGGCATTTCTCCATTTCAACCACAAGCTTAGGATTTTGATAGCGAAGACTACCATCTCCATAACCTATCATAGTTGAGTTAAAAAGCTCCAAGAGCTTAGGAGCCTCATTGATCTCACCTATCACACATTTTTGAGCGCGGCTGTAAAATTCCTCAAGATCGCTTGCCTCAAAGTGCTCTGCTGTTTTAATTTCTATGATAGTCTCGGCCTCTTCATTTTCTATAGAGCAGGCGTTAAGGATGAGACTTAGTGCAAGAGCAGAAAGTATGGGGCGGATAATCTTCACGATCTTTACCAAATGAATAAGACCCACCGTGCAAGAAATATTGTTATGAGCTTGCTTTAAAAGAGAGTTTGGTGAGTCTAAAAATTTTAAGCCTGAGGTAGGCCTTCGTTAGTGTTTTCAACGGGCACGTTATCCTCACTTGGAGTATTGATATCCAAGGGAGTACCAAAGGTAGTAGGACGCTTGAAATCACCCTGCATATCTATGAGTACGCCGTTTGAGAATAACAACACTAGATTTTCAATCTTAGGATCAGACCAGCCCTCACGCAGATAGTGTACATAGTACCAACGGCTTGAATCAAAGGGATCAATTAACATAGGGGTACCAAGCACAAAGCGTACCTGCTCGGCAGTCATGCCTGCATGAAGCTTAGATACTGCAGATTGCTCAACAAAGTTTCCCTGAGCTAAATCTGCTCTATAGGCACAGCCTGAAATTGCAAGGGAGCTTGTAAGCATTACTGTGAGAAATATCTTGTGTAAATTCATTATAAAAAGGCCTAAGTCAAAAGCGATAGACAAAGTGTATGTGGAAATTTTAGCAAAAAACGTGCGCTAGGACTTGAAAAAGAATTAAGCAATCTCCATCTTCATAGCATTGAAACCTTTTTGATAAATTCAGAGTTGACATGGAAAACAACGAACAGGAATTAAATGACGTTGCAGCACAGACTGCAATGCAGGATGCTCAGGCAAATGCAACTGAGACTACAGCTGATACTGAGGAAACTCAGGAAGTGGTAGCAGAGAATGGAGCAGAAATTGTAGATGAGAGCTCTGCAGAAAATGCAGAGGCTGTAGCTGATGTTGCTACCTTGCAGTCTGAAATTGAGGCCTTGAAGGCTCAGCTTAAGGGCGTTGAGGAAAAGGCAAAAGCTCAGCTATCTGATATAGCTCGAGCAGCAGCCGAGGCTGAGAATCGCAGAAAGCGTGCTGAGGCTGATGTTGAAAAGGAGCGCAAGTACGGTAATGAAAAGCTCTTAAAGGCTCTATTACCTGTAGTTGATTCCTTAGAGCTTGCCTTGCAGCATACCAACAAGGATGATGAGGCGAATAAGGCTTTATATGAGGGTATTGAGAATACTCGTGCATTATTCTTAAAAGAGCTTCAGTCCTTTGGTGTGGAGCAGTTAGATCCTGTAGGACAGCCCTTTGATCCTAATGCCCATCAGGCGATCTCCATGGTGCCAACTGCTGATTTAGCACCTAATCATGTGTTATCCGTGATGCAAAAGGGCTATCTCTTAAATGGTCGCGTGGTTCGTGCTGCCATGGTAATGGTCTCTAAGGCCTTGCCTGGTGCCAGTGCTGATAAAAAAGTAGATCTTGAGGCCTGATAAATTTAAAAAAGGTCTTGAAATTTAAAAAAGCAACTCCATATAGAGTTACAGCAAAGATTTAGAACACCTAAGCAGAAAGTTAAGCTTAGGCAAAGAATTTAAAAGAGGAAATTTAAAATGGGTAAGATCATCGGTATCGATTTAGGTACTACCAACTCCTGCGTTGCCGTGTTAGACGGTGACAAGGTACGTGTGCTTGAGAACTCTGAGGGCCGTCGTACTACTCCTTCCATCGTTGCTTATGCTGATGATGGCGAGATCTTGGTAGGTGATGCTGCTAAGCGTCAGAGCGTTACCAACCCTGAAAACACTTTGTTTGCAATTAAGCGCTTGATCGGTCGTCGTTATGATGATGCTGAGGTTCAGCGTGATATTTCCTTGATGCCTTTTAAGATCGTCAAGTCCGACAATGGCGATGCTTGGGTTGAGGTTCGTGGCAAGCGTCAGGCTCCTCCACAGATTTCTGCAGAAGTCTTAAAGAAGATGAAGAAGACTGCTGAGGATATCTTAGGTGAGAAGGTAACTGAGGCTGTTATTACCTGCCCTGCCTACTTCAATGACTCTCAGCGTCAGGCTACTAAGGATGCTGGCCGTATTGCAGGTCTTGAGGTTAAGCGTATTATCAACGAGCCTACTGCCGCATCTATTGCTTATGGTGAGGACAAGGTTACCGGCGAGCGTAAGGTTGCAGTTTATGACTTAGGTGGTGGTACCTTCGATATCTCCATCATCGACATCGATGAGGTTGATGGTGAGAAGACCTTCGAGGTATTGTCAACTAACGGTGATACTCACTTAGGTGGTGAGGACTTTGATAACCGCATCATGAACTACCTAATCGATGAGTTCAAAGCTCAGCAGGGTGTCGATCTCCGTCAGGATCAGCTAGCACTTCAGCGTTTGAAGGATGCTGCTGAGAAGGCTAAGATTGAGCTTTCCTCATCTCAGCAGACTGATGTGAATTTGCCTTATATCACCGCTGACTCCACCGGTCCTAAGCACATGAACATCAAGATCACTCGTGCAAAGCTTGAGTCCTTGGTTGAGGATTTGGTTAACAAGACCTTAGATCCTGTACGTACTGCTTTGTCTGATGCTGGCATGAGCCCCTCTGACGTTGACGATGTCATCTTAGTTGGTGGTCAGTCACGTATGCCTATGGTACAGAAGCTCGTTGCTGACTTCTTTGGCAAGGAGCCTCGTAAGGATGTTAACCCTGATGAGGCTGTGGCAATTGGTGCAGCTATTCAGGGCGGTGTGTTAACTGGTGAGAAGAAGGACGTCTTGTTACTTGACGTTACTCCTTTGTCCTTAGGTATTGAGACCTTAGGCGGTGTGATGACCTCCTTGATCCCTAAGAACACCACTATTCCTACTAAGAAGTCACAGGTATTCTCAACTGCTGAGGATAATCAGCCTGCAGTTACCATTCACGTATTGCAGGGTGAGCGTAAGCGTGCTGCTGACAACAAGTCCTTAGGTCAGTTCAACCTTGAGGGTATTTCTCCTGCCCCTCGTGGAGTTCCTCAGATTGAGGTTACCTTCGACATCGACGCTGACGGTTTGATCCACGTAAGCGCTAAGGATAAGAACACCGGTAAGGAGCAGAAGATCACTATTCAGTCCTCTTCAGGCCTATCTGATGATGATATTCAGCGCATGGTACGTGAGGCTGAGGCCCACAGCGCTGAGGATAAGAAGTTTGAGGATCTGGCTAATGCTCGTAACCGTGCTGATGCTACCGCTCATGCAGTGCGCAAGCAGATGACCGATTTGGGCGATAAGATCCCAGCATCTGACAAGGAAAAGGTCAATAAGGCTCTAAGCGAGCTTGAGATGTCTATCCGTGGTGATGACAAGGATAAGATTGAGTCTGCTGAAAAGGCTGTGATGGAGGCTGCTCAGTCTTTGATGACTGCAGCTCAGGCTAATGCTCAGGCACAGCAGGCCGAGGCTAAGGCTCAGCAGCAAAGTGCTCAGCAGGGCACTCAGAGCAATGCCAAGGATGACGGCGTTGTTGATGCTGAGTTTGAAGAAGTTGACGATTCTAAGAAGAACTAATCTTAGCTTCTAGCTTAAAAGGGCGAGAGTTATACGATCGCCCTTTTTTAGGATCGTATTAAGTCTATTGGGCCTTAGATTTTTAGGATATTAAAATGGCGGAAAAACGCGATTATTACGAAGTGCTGGGAGTGTCTAAGGACGCGTCAGCAGATGAGATCAAACGCGCCTTTAAGAAGCTTGCAATCAAGTATCACCCCGACAGAAACAAAGCTCCTGATGCTCAGGCCAAATTCTCTGAGATCAATGAGGCCTATCAGGTTCTATCTGATCCTGAGAAGCGTCAGGCTTATGACAATTTCGGATTTAATGGAGTCAATGGTCAGGCAGGTGGTGGCAATCCTTTTGCTGATGCCGGTGCCTTCTCTGATATGTTTGGCGATATCTTCAGCGAGATGTTTGGTGGCGGTGGTGGCTCTCGTCAAAGTGGTCCTCGGGTAGTCCCAGGCCGCGACATGCAGCTACGTATGGTGTTAACCTTGGAGGAGGCCGTAAGAGGCACTACCAAGAAGATCAAGGTTAAGACCTATGTACGTTGCGATGACTGTGGTGCCACCGGCTCTAAGAGTCGTAGCGCTCCTAAGCCTTGCCCTTATTGTCATGGTACTGGTCAGGTATTTGTTCAACAAGCCTTTATGCGTATTGGACAGACCTGCCCTCATTGCAGAGGTACTGGTACAACTGTATCTGATCCTTGCCCTCATTGCAGAGGTACTGGACGAGTCGAGAAATCGCAGACTCTTGAGGTTAACATTCCTGCAGGTGTTGATAACGGCGATCGTATTCGTCTATCCGGCAAGGGCGAGGCTGGCTTAAATGGTGCTCCTGCAGGCGATTTATATATTTCGTTTGTAGTAAAGCCCCATGAGATCTTTGAGCGTGATGGCAACGATCTCTGGTGTGAGGTTCCTGTATCCTTTACCACCGCAGCCTTAGGCGGTCAGATTGAGGTACCAACTCTTGATGGCAGACTTAAGATCACCATTCGTCCTGAAACTCAGACTGGTACTAAGCTTCGTATTCCAGGTAAGGGAGTTAAGAGCTATAACTCATCTCAAGCTGGCAATTTAATTTGCAGAGTGGTTGTTGAGACTCCGGTGAACCTCAACGAGGAGCAAAAGGATCTGTTAAGAAAGCTTGATGTATCCTTAAATGGAGGAGATATTTCATCCTCTGATAAGCCCGAGTCTTCAGGGATGAATCCTGAGGGACATTCACCTCAAGGTAATAGCTTTTTGAAGAAGATGAAGAAATTCTTCGATGATCTTGCAAAATAGGATCTAGCTTAGAAAAAGCATCTTTACATGTTGAATGTAAAAGCGCTTTGATATATATTTTGTTTTAAGGACGCCTGATTTTGTCGGGCGTTCATTTTTTTTACTTTATAGGATTAAAAATTATGGATCAGACTCCTATGACTCCGCGCGGGGAGAGATTACTGCGTGCTGAACTTCAGCGTCTTAAGACTGTTGAGAGACCACGCATTGTGGCTGCTATCGCTGAGGCTCGTAGCCACGGTGATCTGAGTGAAAATGCTGAGTATGATGCTGCTAAGGAAGAGCAGGGCATGTGCGAGGCTCGTATTAAGGACATCGAGGGTAAGCTTTCATCTGCAAATATCATCGATGTAAGCAAGCTCAAGGGCAATGGAAATCTTAAGGTGATGTTCGGTGCTACCGTCACTGTTGAGGATGTTGATAGTGGTAAAGAGACCACCTATCGCATCGTCGGTGAGGATGAGGCTGATATTTCAAAGAACATTATTTCCTACAAGACTCCTATTGCTAAGGGACTTATGGGCAAGATGATTGATGATGAAATTGAAATCAACATCCCTAAGGGAACTGTGACCTACGATGTTATTGATGTGCAGTACATCAACTATGATGATTAACGCTTAGGTTTTGGTAATCTTGAAATGAGAGGTCGAGGCTTAGGTTTCGGCCTTTTTATTTTGGGGAGAGACAAAAGTGTGCATTTATGTCATTATACTAACATTGAACCATAAGAAAATATTGTGATAACTGAATTTAACGATTATGGTTTTAATGTTTTACCCCCCCCAGATTAAGTGACAAAAACTGTTCGTAAATTAGAGACCTTTTTTAAGCCAAAAGCATCAAGTATTGCAAGTTCATAAATAGTTGATTGTGATGCAAAGTGCAGTAAGGTAACGCTTGATTAGTACGGTATATTTTATTGATTCTAAGCTTTTATAAAAGGTAAAGCTTTGCTCAGACGGTAGTAGTGCCATGATAAGTAAGTTTCCTGTCAAGAGAGAAGTTATAGAGTGGGCCTGTAAAAGGGCTGATATAGATCCAGTCTATCTGCATAAATCATTTCCTGAACTAGATGGTAAGAACACTTGTATTGAACTTACCCTGAATAGAGTAAAAAAACTTGCGACAGCCTTAAGATATAGCTATGTATCTCTTCTGTCTGGCCGTATTATCGAAGATAAGCTTCCGATGGTGGATTTTAGAACCGTACGTAATCAGGGGACAGGACGTTTCAGCTTGAATTTGCTTGAGCAGATTTACTTTTGTCAGAGCATGCAGGAATGGTTTGTAGATTATCTGCGTAATGAAGAGCTCGATTGCTTTAGCATGAAGCAATTTAACACTGATAACGATCCTGAGTTTGTGGCAGATAGTGTTAGAGAATTTTTAAATGTTACTAAACTGAGAGCATCTGATGATAGGTCCTACCTTAAAGCTTTACGTGATGCTTTAGAAGATAAATGCATTTTGGTTGAGGTCTCTAAGGTGGTCAGGAATACTAAGTATCATCTGAATATCGAAGAGTTCCGCGGATTTGCATTATTTGATAAAAGTTGTCCTATGATTTTCATAAATGCAAATGATACGCTTCATGGTCAGATTTTTACTTTAGCTCATGAGCTAGGGCATATTGCGTTGCAGATAAGTGGAGTGTCTGATCTCAAAGAAAAAGATGAGCTCGAAGTTGAAAGATGGTGTTCATCATTTGCTGCTGCTTTTTTAATTCCTGTTGCTTGTCTTAAAAAGAATTTGTATTCGTCAGAAGAATTAGACAAGCTAGTTAAAATCCATCATGTTAGTAAACAGGCATTGCTATTGCGTTTGTACAGATTGCATCGTATTTCAAAAGAACTATTTGATACAGAATATGCAAAAGCGCAGTTTTTATCTCAACAGAATTTAACAAGGTTGAAAGCTCAAAATTCTCGAGGTGGAAATTATTATGCTACGGTACGTTCCCGTTTGAGTTTGAGACTTGCAAGGGCTCTCGTCTGGGCTACAGGATCTGGAAAAACCTCTTATCGGGAAGCTATGAGCTTGTCCGGCATAAGTTCGGTTAGTTCTTTTAATAAGTTTGCGGCTATGGTGGAGCAATCATGATATCAGATGTTAACGCTCCATATTTTATGCTTGATAGCAATGTTTTTATTCAGGCAAAAAATCTGTACTATCAGTTTCATTTTTGTCCTGGATTCTGGTCGTGGCTACAGACCATTAATGGGAATGGGGCTGCCATCAGTTTAATTTCGGTCTATGATGAACTAGTGGAACATCCTGCAAATGCAGGACATGAACCCGATGAGCTGTCTAAATGGGCAAAATCACATAGGAAGTTATTTATAAGTTACGATGATCCAGATACAATCAATGCACTATTAGAACTCGAAAGTTTTTTAATTAAAAAGGAAGTTGCAGAACCAAAAATAGACCAATTTATGAAGGCTGCAGACTCAACATTGATTGCATACGCGAAAGCCCATAATGCATGTGTGGTTTCCCATGAGAGGGCGTCAAAGGATTTTTCTGCAAAGAAGATTTATATGCCAAATGTTTGTAATGCTTTTGGTGTTCGTTATCAATCTATATTTGATATCATGCGTTATGAATCGCAGTCAAAGTTGGTGTTGTTACCCCAAGATAGTGTTAGTTAAGTTTTATCTTGTCAGATAGCAATGAATATTATCCGCGTTTAGCTTTTTATATGAATTATAAAACGCTTATTTAAGCCGTTTAGCTCATGTTTTCTTTTCTTATTATGGCGTAGCAAATTCTACAGTGAAGAGGAGAGCTCATTCATTCGCATAAGGAACTCCTTAGCGATCTTAATATTATTTGTGACTTTTGGGGAGCCACTT
>CAVHVI010000075.1:0-9963 GCA_963639245.1 Bacteroidaceae bacterium | reverse complement strand
TATCAGCACCATCAATTATCGGCCCTGACTTTTGTCGGGGTTTTTTCATTTTTAGACCTCCCATTTAGCAACTTGTCTGACAATTATATTCGTTTGCAAAATGTGAATATTGTCAGATTTTCTTATTTCTTTACAATTTTTTTTCCTCCTTGTTTATAGCCACTGATTTAAAATATACTTATGGCTCAAATTTAGCTTTATTGACTCGGATCTATATCTATACAAATAAGCACCGTGTCTATGTAGTGGACTATCAGCTTAAGCTTTAGAAGGTTTTAGCTAAAGAACAAGAGTGTCATTTATGCAAGATCCTCGCGTTATTATTTCTTCGCTCACATATAACTATCTCAATATCTTTGATGTCCGGGTTGAGGATAATCTTGTAGATATTCTGAAGCTTGATGGCTATGTTACCGAAGGCATGAGTAATGGTGATAGCGATCTTGCTTATGATGAGCTGCTTAAGACCTACTGCAAGAATCGTTGTTTTGTAGATGATAGGGAGTATCTCTATAACTCCTTATGCTCATCTAACCTCAAAAGAGAGTTTGCAGAGGATAGACTGCAGCTAGAAATCACCTATCGGGTTTTACTCGATGGGATCTTTCACTACTATACTGGTACCTATATAAGGGTATCCCCCTTTGGAGAGCCTCTAAGATTAGTTGCAGGCTTTCGTATTATTGATGCACTGGTAGCTAAGCAAGATCTTATAAGAGATGAGGCTATCATGAAGGGCTATGAAGCGTTATCCTCGCTTTATTTGTGCATGTATCGCTTCGATTTATTAAGTGGCAAATATCAGTGTATTAAGAGCGAGCATTTTATTCGTGAGCATGCTATTCCTGACTTAAACGATTTTAAGCAGCAATTACCTTATGCCATGCGTTATCTTGCAGTAGCCTCCTACCAAGATGCGGTAATGAGGTTTGTAGATTGCTCAACTCTTGCTGAGCGTATGGAGGGACGTAACACCATTGCCATGGAGTTTTATGCAACTTATTCTGGCTGGTGTCGCATGCGCTTTATACGTGAGGATGTTGATGAGCATGGTAATTTAAAGACCGTGATTTTTGCAGTTGAGGTAATTGATGAGGCCAAGCAAAGAGAGATTTCTTTAAAGCATCTTAGTGAAACCGATCAATTAAGTGGCTTAAAAAATCGTGCCACCGGGGTTAATGAAATCATTAGGCTTATGCAGGAAAAAACAAAAGGTTTGTTCTGCATGATTGATTGTGACAAGTTTAAGAGCATCAATGATACCTATGGTCATGGAGTTGGTGATCAGGTCATCATTGCGGTAGCTAAGTGTTTGCAAAAAGCCTGTCGTAGCAGTGATGTGCTCATGCGCTTAGGCGGAGATGAGTATGCTCTCTTTGCGCCTAATATCTGTACCTTAGGTGAGGCAGAAAGCTTGTGGCGACGCATATTCGCAGAGCTTGATAAGATTGTGATCCCCAAGATGAACGATCGTAAGATCACGGTAAGCTTTGGTTGTGCCTTTTACAAAGGGGAGAGCAATATAGATTTTGATGAGCTCTATCGCCGCGCGGATTTTGCTATGTACCAAAGCAAAAAGGTCGAAGGCAATTTTGCGACCGTAAGTGAGCAGTCTATGGCCGTTAAATGCTCAGCTGCGCTTGATGAGGAGCTATCTATTCCAGTTTAGGATAGTGATCGGCCCATCTGCGGTTAATGGCTTATCTGTAGCTTGGCTTTGGTTTTTAGCTTGCTCTTGCTGTGTCTCTGCTTTAATTTCCCTTCTTAGTGGTAATACCGCCTGCTTAATTTTATCTGAAATAGGGCGTACCATATCCGCACGTCGCAAGGAGACACCGGCGCTAATAGTCTGTAGCACGGCTAGGGCGGCAATGCGTCCTGCCATGATGGATCCATCCTGCTCATCCTTATAGCCGCATTTGATCGCAAGAGGAGTTTGCTCAGATAGCGCTGTGCCTGATGGACATAAGGCCACTACTGATACTCCATTATCTTTTGCTGAGTTGATAGCCAAGGTAAGATCGCGACTTTCACCTGCAGATGAAATTACTATCAACAGATCTCCTGAATGCATGGAGGCAATAGCGCGTAAAAGCAACGCGGGATCGCTGTAATTTTCACAATGCATGCCCATATTTAAAAGGCTAAGGCTGAAATCCTCAGCAGCTGCTTTTGATAAGCCCTGTGCGCCAATGACGATTCTTGAGGCTTGAGATACTAAATCAATAGTGCGAGCAAGTACATTGTTATCAAGATTACGCTCGGCATCCTTAAGGGCTGTGCCTAAGCAGGAGAATACCTTGGAGGCAACATCTGCTACAGTGTCACCTGAGCGTATGCTTTTTTGTGGACTTTGGGGATCCTCTTTTACGGTAGCAGTTAGCGTCAGACGAAATTCTCTAAACCCTGATGCGCCAAAGCGCGTACAGAAGCGACATACTGTAGGCTGAGATACTCCCGCTCTTTTGGCAAGCTCTGCAATATTCTCTGAGGCAGTTTTGCTAGGCTCATCTAATATAGCCTTAGCAACTGCTCTTTCACCCTTGGATAAGTCAGCTGTTTTTCTACTGATTCTATCTAATATGTTTTCCATCAGAGCATATCCCCGATGTTTTTGATATAGCCGTTTTGTAACACGTATTTAATCTTAAAGTTATCATCAAAGATAACCAGATCGGCAATTGAGCCTGGAGCAATGATACCAATTTCTGTAAGACCTAGGCATCTTGCCGGAGCTTGGGTTGCAGCATAGAGGGCTTCATCTAAGGTAAAGCTACAATGCTTAACCAAATATTGCACACCATCAAACATGGTGATCCCAGTACCTGCAAGCGATCCCTTTGAATTAATCATGCCACGACGTTGATCGATAAAGACCTCAGTACCTGCAACTGAGAAAGAACCTCGATCTTTATTAGTACCAGCAGGAGCCTGCGCATCTGAAACTATATAGAGGCGATCACCTAAGAGATGGTGCATTAGCTTTATAACCGAAGGATGGATATGCTTACCATCAGGGATCATGCCTAGCATCACATGATCACACTCTAAGGCAGCTCCTATAATGCCGGGATCGCGTCCCATAATAGGACGCATGCCGTTATACATATGCGTAACCATCCCAATACCAGCTTTAAAGGCAGAGAGCGCTTCAAAATATGAGGCGGCACTATGGCTTACAGACAGACGAATATCGCCTCGTAGTAGCGCAATGATATTCTTTGGACGTACAAGCTCTGGGGCAATAGTCATATAAGCTATTTCATCACGATTTTGCAAAATCGTAATGATGTCTGCCTCAGTTATGGGACGAATGTAGTTTTCAGGTTGAAATCCCTTGTGCTGAATATTGATAAATGGCCCTTCAAGATGAATTCCAGGACACACCAAGGCATGGTTTTCCTTGAATGCCTTAATGGTACTGAAGGCCTTTTGCATCATTTCATAGGAGCTTGAGAGCAGGGTAGGTACGAAGGTGGTTGTACCGTTTTGTAGCATATAGGCACGAATAGCCTCAAGGGAAAAAATTGAAGGAGAATTGGTAAAAGATTCTCCAGCACAGCCATTAACTAAGAGATCGATAAAACCAGGACACACGTGCATGCCGTTAAGATCGATCTCTTCTGTAGAGGTGTTTTCAAGGAGCATAGGATCAGCTGGGATCACGCGATGATCTTGTACAGCAAAATCAGTAACTCCCGCAAAACGCTTATCTGTTACATGCAGCTTAGCGTTGCGAAAGATGGTTGCACTCATCATGACACTACTCCTCGACCAAATTTTGGCTGTTATTGCGCAGATCCGCTATCCTGCACTTTCTTTGCCAATCTTTCAGCCTTTTTAGCTCTCTTAGCGGCAAAGTCTGGTTTACCCTTGTTCTTTTGATCGCGATGGCGCTTCTTTATATGAGGCTTCTTCTCCTCATCCTTGCCTTTCTTATCAAAGCCTCCATTGCCACCATCAGAGGCGCGTTTGCGTTTTTTCTCTGATTGATGGAATTTTAAGGTGTCCTTATCAGGGAAGGCTGCGCAGACATTTTTTATCTGGCGACGTTCGATAGTGCGTCCGGTGTAGCGCTCAAGACTTTCAAGGGCATTTAGCTGATCTGCCGTAACTAACAGCACGCAGGTACCTTGTGCTCCAGCACGAGCGGTACGTCCGGCGCGGTGAGTAAATACTGCGGCATTGCCGGCCATGTCAAAATTAAAGACATAGCGGACCTCAGGCAGATCGAGACCGCGAGCGGCAACATCGGTTGCGACCAGTATTTCTGCATTACCATCACGGAAACGTCCAACGGCTGCCTCACGCTCAGATTGCGTCATTTCACCCTCTAAGGTGGCAACGCTAAATTTATTACGCTTAAGTAGAGTTGCTACCTTCTTAATACGATCACGGGTCTTTACGAAGACTACGGAGCGGCCCTTCATGGTATTTAAAAGGTGCACAAGTATATTAGCCTTTTGATCATCACCTGCGGCGTAATAAGCACGTAGCATCAATTGCTCAGGGATCTTCTCGCCATTGTCACCAGCAGAGAGCTTAACCTCAAAGGGAGTATTTAAAACCTCAGTGGCAAACTCACGAATACCAGCACCTTCTAAGGTTGCAGAGAAGAGCATGGTCTGGAAACGGGCGGAGCATTCACGCACGATAGCGGCTACATCATCGCGAAAGCCCATATCGAGCATGCGATCGGCCTCGTCTATTACCAAGATTTCAATTGATCTGGTATCAACCTTATCTTTGCGCAAAAATTCTAGCAAACGACCAGGAGTTGCCGCAGTGATGTTACGGGCATCGAGTAGCTGCTCCTCACGTCCAGCGCCACCTATCACACAGCCACAGGTAATATCAGAGCCATCGGTTAAATTTTTGGCCTCTTGCATCACCTGCATGGCAAGCTCACGAGAGGGCTCAAGGATCAAGGCTCTAATGCCATCTTTACGCTGTAATGCGAGACGTGCAATGATAGGAATTAAGAAGGCTGCACTTTTACCGGTGCCAGTAGGAGCACCACCTAGGATATCAGCGCCTTCTAGGGCCTTGGGGATCACTATTTGCTGAATAGGAGTTGGTGTTTCCCAGCCCTTAAATAAAATGTCGTCCTGTAGAAAATCAGGTAGAGGAAATTCCTCAAAGGTCATCATACGCCCTCTCTCCCGATACGAGTTGCATGGCAGTCCTTGATGATCTTGACTATCTTGCGGCGACGCTCTGTATCAGCCTCGCAGGTGCCATTGAACCAACGTACGAGCTCAAGATCAGAGGCCTCAAGCAGATCCTCATAATCCTTGAGTACCTCTTCAGTCATATTGGGGAGATCATGCTCAACAAAGGGAAGGAGCATGAGATCTATCTCGCGCATACCGCGACGAGATTGCCATTTTACTTTGCCAGAAACTTCCATTTTTACTCCTTAAACGCTTACCTGAGCCTTGATTGCAGGGTAGGGATCGTAATTCTCAAGCTCAAAATCCTCATATTTGAAATCAAAGAGAGATTGAGGAATACGCTTTAATTTCATCGTAGGTAATGCTCTAGGAGTACGAGTTAGCTGTAAATTTACCTGATCAAAGTGATTGTTATAGATATGGGTATCTCCACCAGTCCATACAAAGTCACCTAGCTCAAGATTATTAACGGCTGCTACCATTTGAGTAAGTAAGGCATAGCTTGCGATGTTGAAGGGAACGCCTAGGAACATGTCGCAGCTACGCTGATAGAGCTGACAGGATAGCTTGCCGTTTGCTACATAAAACTGATAGAGGGTGTGGCATGGAGGTAGCGCCATCTTATCAACATCAGCAGGATTCCACGCACAGACAATGATGCGACGAGAGTCTGGATTATTTTTAATTAAATCAAGGGCGTTTGACAGCTGATCAATATGACGACCATCGGGAGTTACCCAATCACGCCATTGCTTGCCATACACTGGACCTAGCTCACCATTTTCATCGGCCCATTCATTCCAAATGCGTACTCCATTATCTTGGAGATATTTGATATTAGTAGAGCCTGAGATAAACCACAAAAGCTCATGAATGATGGATTTTAGGTGGACCTTTTTAGTGGTTAATAAAGGAAAGCCATCTTGTAAATTAAAACGCATCTGCGCGCCAAAAATGGAGCGGGTGCCGGTACCGGTTCTATCTGATTTATCGGTACCTTCGGTCATGATCTTTTTTAGAAGATCTAAATAAACTTGCATGTTGTTTCCTTAAAAAATTAATCTGCGGCCGTGTATTTAGACAAGCTTGCGGCGATGATCTTATCAAGACCTACGGAGGCTGCGTAATCTATATACAGCTGTCTAATATCCTCGGAGTGATGACATTTGACTGCTTTTTCGCCAATTTCACGCAGATCCTTGAGGTTAATCCTGCGCACTATATAGCCAATACGAGCCATTTCAGAATAGTTCATAGAAAGCTCGGTGTAACCTAAGGATAGAAGCATTAAGCAGCCCAAAGGAGAGCCTGCAATTTCGCCACATACCGCAATTGGCTTGTTGGCCATATTTGCTCGATCACTTAAATACTTTAGGCAACGGATCACTGCCGGATGGAAGGTATTTAAGAAGCGTGCAACCTTAGGATTGCCACGATCTACTGCGAGCAGATATTGAATAAGATCGTTTGAGCCAATGGAGAAGAAGTCTACCTCATCTATTAGCTCATCCATCATATAGACCACGGATGGAACCTCGATCATCACACCAAATTTAGGCATGGTGATTTCCTGTCCACTTTGGGCTGAGAGCTCCTCAAGTGCCTCCTTGAGGCATTTTTTGACGGTATTAACCTCAGATAATCTGGTGACCATGGGGATCATGATCTTTAAATTACCATATTCCCTATGAGCCATGAGCATAGCGCGTAGCTGGGTTTTTAAGATCTGCGGTTGATCTACGGTAATACGTACACCACGCCAACCTAATAATGGATTGGCTTCCTCAATTGGCAGATAGGTTAAGGATTTGTCACCGCCTACATCAAGGGTACGCATGGTAACGCTCTTACCTTGGAATTGTTTGAGCACGGAGCGGTACCATTCACATTGCTGTCCTTCAGAGGGGAAGGATTTACATAGCATGAATGAGATCTCGGTTCGATAAAGACCAATGCCATCGGTTTGCTCAGGTAGATTGGTCATTTCCTCCTGCGAGAGACCCGCATTTAGCTTAATCTTGATGCGCTGACCATCTAGGGTAATGCCCTTATCAAATTTCTCCTTGGAGAACAGATCTTCCTGCTCTCTATCAAGAGTCATCAGCTGCTTATACTCTGCGATCACGCTTTCTGCTGGATCTATTAAGAGCTCAGTATTGTTGCCATCGACAATGACGGTGTGACCATCGATGGATTTGATATCAAAGAAAAGGCCTGATACTGAAGGTATGCCAAGATCACGGGCTAATACGGTTGAGTGAGAGTTGGAGGCACTCTCCATAGAGACAAAGCCACAGACGTGATAACGCTTAAGCTCTGCCACCATCGCAGCCGGAAGATTTCGTACTACCAAAACCACATCCTCCTTAAGCTCAGTGGTGGTAGTAGTAAAGTTCATGAGGCGCGAGAGAATGATCTCAGAGAGATCACGTAGATCTAGGTATTTTTGGTGCTCATCCTCACCCATGAGATCGGCAAGACGACGCTCGGCTACGATTTTAACAGCAGAGGCTGCGGTAAGACCGTTGGCAATAATTTCCGTATCGATGTCATCTTGGAAGGTTGGATCATCAAGCAAAGTGCCATAGCCTGACATATAGCCAAAGGCAGCAGCCTTTTGGCCATTTTCATTCATTTGTAGAGCGTTTAGATCCATCTCGGTTTGCAATTGAAACAGCGTTTGATGGAAAAGCTCCTGCTGTACGTAAGGCTCATTGGTGTGGGATATGGTGACATCAGAGAGCAGTACATCAGGCTGCCAAACCACAGCCTTTGCAATGGCAATACCACCAGTTCCCTGTTCACCGCGGTAACGGGTGACGCATTCAACCGCATCATCCTTTGCAGCTCTTGATACTGCAATAATGGATGACATTTGGGTAGCTAGGGTGACTAGGAAGGACTCTTCAACTGGACCAAATTGCTTTTTATCGCGGCTTTGGATAACGAGTACACCGAGTATTTCACCTTGGTTGATGATAGGTACACCTAGGAAGGAGAAAAACTTATCCTCACCTACCTCTGGGAGGTATTTAAATTTAGGATCAGAGGGCGCGTCAGCTAAATCCACTAATTCCTGCTTTTGTGCAACCGATCCTACTAAGCCCTCGCCTACGCGTAATCTTGCCTTACCAACAGCTTTTTTCTCCAAACCATCGGTTCCTGCAAGGGTTAGGTATTCACGGCTACTATCGATAAGATACATTGAGCAACAATCAGCCATAGTTGCATTGCGTATGCTTACAACTAACAAGGCTATAGCATCCTCAAGTGAATTTTGTGCCGATACGTTCTCAGTGATTTGCCTTAAAGCCAAAAGCATCTGACTTTGTCGTTCGTCCACCTTTAACCTCCGCGTTTATTACTCGTTTTCTTACGTTCACCGTATACTGCATTGCCGCCGTTTAAGGAAAGCACAACTGGTGCAAATTCGGCTAGCACGCGACGATAAACGTCTTGCTTGAAGCTTACTACCTGACGTACGGGATACCAAAAGGTAACCCAACGCCAGCCATCAAATTCCGGGTGTCCCCGGCGATCGAATTCAATGTTTTTTTGTCTGTCTTTTAGGATCATGAGCAAAAACCATTTTTGCTTTTGTCCTATGCACAGCGGCTTTTCATCCCAACGTACAAGTCGTTTGGGTAGTTTGTATCTAAGCCAGGTTTTTGAGGTTCTTAATAATTTAACCTCATCTCGGCGTAGTCCTAGTTCTTCATAAAGCTCGCGATACATGGCATCTAGGGGATGCTCCCCTGGATCGATCCCTCCCTGCGGAAATTGCCACGAGTTTTGACGTATACGTCGCGCCCATAACAGCTGACCGCGGTGATTGCAGATCACAATTCCGACATTCGATCTGTAACCGTCTTTGTCTATCACGAAAATGTTCTTAAAATTAATTCTTAGGCATCATTGGATGCGATAGCTTATTATCTCACAACTGCTTGATTTTTCACTGTGAACTAAGGCTTATAACCGACGTGCAAAAGTAAGGATTTTAGAGGCTTAATGAGTATAAATAAACGAAACGAGGGATATCGCGCAACGCCTCCTCAAAGTGTAGAGGAGCTAGTTGCAAGATTAAATGATATCGCGGGTATGAGTATAGCCGAGCTTGCAAAACAGGCTCAGGTTGCGCTTCCTATATCTCCGCTACATGGCAAGGGCTTTCAAGGTGAGTTAATAGAGCGTTTCTTGGGAGCATCGGCTGCAGGACTTCCGCTACCTGATTTTGTGGAGTTAGGAATTGAGCTTAAGACGGTACCGTTATCTCAGGATATGAAGCCTCTTGAATCAACCTTTATCTGCTCAGCTCCCTTGATGGGAATACGCGGTCTTCGCTTTGAGGATAGTGTGCTCTGGCATAAATTGCGGCAGGTTTTATACGTTTTTATCGTATCTCCGCGGGAGTATATGTATGAGGACCGTTATATAGCAGGCTATCATTTTTGGACTCCATCTTCTGAGGATAAGGCCATCATTAAGGAAGATTATGATGAGCTTATGGAGATGGTGGCAACTGGTCATATAGATGACATTACGGCAAGGCTTGGCACTATTATGCAGCTTCGACCTAAGGCTGCTGATGGTAAGGCCCTTACTGATTGTCCAGGTCCAGATGGAGAAATTATTAAGGTAAGACCGCGTGGCTTTTATATGCGACGTAGCTTTATGCTAGAGCTACTTGCTCGCTTTATGGGGCAGTGAGCATAAGAAGGGCGCTAGCCCCATTTTTCTTTGGCAGTATTAGGTATTAGCTCGACGATTAATGCGAATAATATTAATC
>CAVHVI010000074.1:0-9969 GCA_963639245.1 Bacteroidaceae bacterium | reverse complement strand
AGCTAGAATTTCTGACGCGACAGTGAATTGGCAAAAAACAAGGCTAATTATCAGCGATACTGCGATGCGGAGAAAAAAACTAGCCATCATGATGCTTTTAGGGGGCTACAGAATTGTGCACGACTGTTGACTATATTGCTGAGCATGAAGCTCAGCAAAAGAAATAATAAGCGTTGGTGCTGAATTAGCGCGGCAGAATGAAGCGAGAGTTCTCAGGATCTTGGCGGAAGAGCACTGCAGTACGACCGATCACGCTAACAAGTTCAGCATTTACAGCATCAGCTGCCATTTGAGCCTGCTCCTTGCGTCCTTCACCTGCATTAAGCTTAATTTTAACGAGCTCGTGATGAGCGATGGATGATTCAAGCTCCTTAATAACCGCCTCAGAGAGACCGTCATTTCCCATCATTACAACGGGATTTAGTGAATGAGCCTGAGCCTTTAAAAACTGGCGTTGATGGGAATTTAGAGACATTTTATACCCTGTAAAACTTTTCAAAAACTCTACTTTTAGCTCTTGAAAATACAGCTAAAAGAATTCATATCATATTATAATAACAAGATTGTAACGAAAAAAAGAATATTAGCTACATGCCTACTAAAAAAAGAACCGCAAGCCAAACGCGTTGGCTGCAAGAACATTTTTCAGATCCATTTGTAAAGCAGGCTCATAAGGAAGGTCGCAGATCTAGAGCAAGCTTTAAATTAGAGGAGCTTCAAAAGCGTGATCGCTTGATACGTCCTGGAGCAACAGTTGTTGATTTAGGTGCCGCCCCCGGTGGTTGGTCTGAATACGCCGTAAAATTCTCAGGTGAGGGTGGCCGTCTTATTGCCTGCGATATTCTACCTATGAATCCTATTCCTGGAGTTACCTTTTTGCAGGGGGACTTTAGGGATGAAAAGGTTTTTGAGAAACTTTATTTCCTCATAGGAGGCGGAGCTGACATAGTATTGTCAGATATGGCTCCTAATATGTCCGGCACTACTGCCATCGATCAGCCTCGCGCAATGTTTCTATCTGAGCTTGCCTTAGATATGGCACGTCGTGTATTAAAAAAGGGTGGTAGCTTTGTCGTGAAGGTATTCCAAGGTGAGGGCTCACAGGAATATTTAAAAGATTTAAAAGCTGATTTTACCTCAGTAAAAGTTAGAAAGCCTGAGGCTTCGCGCGATAGATCGCGTGAGGTATATATGGTAGCTACTGGCTTTAAGGGCCATCCTTTATCAGGAGTAGCTCCAGGGAATGAGGTAGATCCATATCAAGATGAAGATCCATCCCAAGTTTTGGCTAATGAAAATTCTTGATACTATAAAAGTTTTTTAGGCGGCGCTTTGCGTCATCTGATATTGTGCAGCAAGGTTGCGGAGTTATATTTATGACAAAAAACCTGATCCTATGGCTTGTGATAGCAGTGATCCTGATGTCACTTTTTGAGTCCTTTACGGGCACAGAGAGTAGTGGGAGAACTGAGGATTACACCACCTTTGTAAAGGAAGTGCAGTCAGACAGAGTCCAGGAAGTGGTATTCGATGGTTATGTTATCAACGGTGTTAAGCGTGGTGGCGACAAGTTCGTAACCGTCATGCCTATACGTGATGACTCACTTTTAGACAGTCTCATTAACCATAATGTCAGAACCTCAGGTACCAAGCCTGAGCAGCAAAGCTTCCTAACTACTATTCTTATCTCCTGGTTCCCGATGCTACTGCTCATTGGTGTGTGGATCTTCTTCATGCGTCAGATGAACGGTGGTGCTAAGGGAGGACCGCTTTCCTTTGGTAAGAGCAAAGCCAAGCTCATGGGAGAGAATCAGATAAAGACTACCTTCCAGGATGTCGCAGGCTGTGACGAGGCTAAGGAAGATGTTAAGGAGCTAGTAGACTTCTTAAAAGATCCTACTAAGTTTACCAAGCTTGGTGGCCGTATTCCACGTGGTGTGTTAATGGTTGGTCCTCCGGGTACTGGTAAAACCTTACTTGCCCGTGCTATTGCAGGTGAGGCTAAGGTTCCTTTCTTCTCAATTTCAGGCTCTGACTTTGTGGAGATGTTCGTAGGTGTTGGTGCCTCACGTGTACGTGATCTCTTCGCAACTGCTAAAAAGAATTGCCCCTGCATTATTTTTATCGACGAAATCGATGCTGTAGGTCGTAAGCGTGGTGCCGGCATGGGCGGTGGCCATGATGAGCGTGAGCAGACTTTAAATCAGATGCTTGTTGAAATGGATGGTTTTGATGGTAATGAGGCCGTGATCGTCATTGCTGCAACTAACCGTCCGGATGTGTTGGATCCTGCTTTATTACGTCCTGGCCGCTTTGACCGTCAGGTGGTAGTAGGACTTCCTGATGTCAGAGGTCGTGAGCAAATTTTAAAGGTACACATGCGCAAGGTACCCTTGGCAAATGATGTTGATGCCTCAGTTTTAGCTCGTGGTACTCCAGGCTTCTCCGGTGCAGATCTGGCAAATCTTGTAAATGAAGCTGCTTTAATGGCAGGTCGTAACAATTTGCGCGTAGTTTCTATGCACGAGTTTGAGACTGCCAAGGATAAGATCCTAATGGGTGCTGAGCGTCGCTCTATGGCTATGTCTGAGCATGAAAAGGAGAATACCGCCTATCATGAGGCCGGACATACTATAGTTGGTCGCTTGATGCCTGAGCATGATCCTGTATATAAGGTATCCATCATTCCGCGTGGTCGTGCCTTGGGTGTGACCATGTATCTGCCTGAGCAGGATAGAGTATCTCAAAGCCGTCAATATCTGCTCTCTAATATCAGCACCTTGTTTGCAGGTCGTATTGCTGAGGATTTAATCTTTGGCAAGGATAAGGTCACCACTGGTGCCTCTAATGATATTGAAAGAGCTACCGATATTGCCCGTCGCATGATCACTCGTTGGGGCTTTTCCGATAAATTGCCACCTATGCAGTATGAGCATGATAACGAGGCTGGAGCTTATTTAGGTGGAGGCTCTACTGCTATGGTGGCAGTATCCGATGAGACCCGTCGCATCATCGATGCGGAGGTCAGTAGCATCATCAACTCCTGCTATAAAAAGGCTCAGGAACTTTTGGAGGCCAATCGCGACATTCTTGAGAACATGAAGGATGCGCTCATGAAATATGAGACCCTAGATGGCTTGCAGATCGATGATTTGATGAATCGTCGTGCGGTACGTGCCCCAACTCAAGATTATGATCCGGCTAAGAGCTATGACAAGCCTACTGATAATAATGATCAGGGCAATGCTAAGGCTACGGAGAATACTGAGACTGCTAAGGAAAACTCTGCTCCTGTCAATACTGAGTCCAAGGCAGATGATACTGAGAGCTTAGATAAAAAGGATTAGGCCTGCTACTATGAAAACAGTATTTGAACAACGTCGCCTAAGTCGTGACGTAGTGCATGTGCTAGGCTCACTTGTTATCAAGGAAGCAGAACTTCAGGAGCCTAGCTTTTATAAAGAGCAGGCTATGATCTTGGCATCTCAGGGGGCGGAGCTTATTGATCTCAGCATTGAACCCAAGGATGTACTAAGTGCTGATCTTGAGGCTGATCTGCTGTTGCCTATATTGAAAGTATTGGTTGCAGCAGGGCTTTGTGTAGGTGTGGTTACTACTAATGCCACCGTCATGGAGCTTTGCTGTCAAAATGGCGCTGAATTTATCATTGATGAAAGTGCTCTCAAGGATGAGCAGTCTGCTAAGGTGATCGCCAAATACAAGGTTCCTGTCATCATCGCCTGCAAGGGTATGGCCTCATCTAATAATGATGTAGTAGCGGCCGTATCTGAGTTTTTCTATGAGCGTATCGATTACGCGCTAGAGCAGGGCATGCAAAGACGTCAGGTAATACTTGATCCTTTTTTGGAAAATGTATTGCGTGTGGATTCTGCCTTGCATCTTTTGGGACGCATTGAATCCTTAAAAAGCTTTGGATTGCCATTATGCATGAGTGTGCCTGAGAGCCTACCCTTTGATGTAGTGCCAGGTGGCAATGTTTCATCGGTTGCAGGTTTAACCGCCTCCTTATTTGGAGCTGCGCATGGGGCCAACATCATTCGTACCGATAAAGTGCGTGATATAAGCCTTGCCTTGGCAACTTGGCAGCTTGCAGATTGTACGGCCAAACCTCATCAGCTATCAAAGGGTATCATCAAGCGCTTTATCAAAATGCGTGATGCCTTTAGAGCGCGTATGAGCAAAAAATAGCAAATTGATGCTTAAGGCTGATACCTTAAGCATTTTTTTAAGCTCCAATTTCTACTACCAACTAATTCGTGAATTTCTGAGTTTTCAATATATGGCTAAGAGAAAATATTTTGGCACCGACGGCGTGAGAGGGCGAGTTGGAACCTATCCTATTACTCCAGATTTTGCCCTAAAGCTTGGCATGGCTGCAGGTAAGGTATTAGGCAAAAGCTGTGGTGGACGAGTAATAATTGGTAAGGATACCCGCCTTAGTGGCTATATGCTTGAGGCGGCCCTAGAATCTGGCTTTTGCGCATCAGGTATGTCACCTGTGATGCTAGGACCAATGCCAACTCCAGCTGTATCCTATCTTACTCGCGCCTTTAGAGCAGATTTGGGAGTTGTGATTTCAGCATCCCACAATCCTTATTTTGATAATGGTATTAAGTTCTTCTCAGCTCAAGGCACCAAGCTTCCTGATGAAACCGAGCTTGAAATAGAGGCTCTATTGGATTCTGGCAACCTCGATGTCTGCGATCCTTCAGATTTTGGGCATGCCTTCCGCCAAGATGATGCTCCTGGTCGTTATATTGAATTTTGTAAATCAACCTTTGGCCATGCAAGTCTTGCAGGACTTAAGATTGTTTTAGATTGTGCCAATGGTGCTACCTATCATATTGCCCCTATGGTATTTAGTGAGCTAGGTGCTGATGTCATTGTTATGGGAGATAAACCTAATGGCATCAACATCAACGATGGTGTTGGCTCTACTCATCCGCATGCACTTGCTGCCAAGGTTTTAAGTGAAAAGGCTGATCTTGGTTTGGCCTTTGACGGTGATGGTGATCGCCTAATCATGGTTGATAGTGAGGGCAAGGTACGTGATGGCGATAATATTATGTATATTATTGCAAAAGATCGTCAATCTCAAAATAAGTTGCACGGTGGTGTGGTTGGTACCTTGATGACCAATTTAGGATTAGAGCAGGCTCTTTTGCGCGAGAATATTGAATTTGCCCGTTCAGCAGTTGGCGATCGCTATGTGATGGAGATGCTGTTACAAAATGGCTGGCACTTAGGTGGCGAGAATAGTGGCCATGTGATCTGCTTAGATTATGTAACCACTGGTGATGCCATAGTTTCTGCTCTGCAGGTGCTTAAGGCCTGCATACGCCAAGATAAGAATGTAATTGAGCTCTCAGACGATCTCACTATGTATCCCCAAGATCTGATCAATGTACGTATGAGCTCAGCCTTTGATGCCTTAAATGATGAAAAGGTATTAGCTGAGGTTAAGGCGGTGGAGCAGGAATTAGCATCACGTGGGCGCGTGCTCTTGCGCAAATCCGGTACTGAGCCTGTGGTACGTGTGATGGTAGAGGGCGAGGAGATGGAGAGCGTGCATAATTATGCTCAGCGTATTGCTAACGTCATTGTGCATCGATCTGAAGGTGAAAACGCTTGAAAATAGCCATTTTCCCTGATACCATTACGCCGCTTGAGGCAATATCTATTTAGGAACGATTAAAATGTACGAAGTTGCTATCGTAATTTTTCTATTGATCTGCGTGGCTATGATCGCGCTGATCCTTGTACAACAGGGCAAAGGCGCTGGTATGGGCGCATCCTTTGGCCAGGGCGCATCTCAGACTGTTTTTGGCTCAGCAGGTTCAGGCAACTTCCTGACCCGTTCCACTTGGTTTTTGATCATCGCCTTCTTTGCTATTTGCTTAGCAATTGGTTGGATGCAAAAGAGTGCTCACTCTGAGAATACCTCTGATTTCTCAAATTTAGGTGGCGCTGAGAGTGCACAAACTACTGCTCCTGCTGCAGGCTCTGATGCTCCGGCAACTGATGCTCCTGCAAGCGACGCTCCTCCTGCAGAATAATAGAACATCCAATATCTAGGGGATCATGAATGCTTTTGTTCGTGATCCCTTTTTATTTGTAGCCTCGTTTTATCCCCACAGCTACTAGGCAGAAAGTGTAATTTGGGCACACTCAATTACGCACTTTAAGCCTTGATCCCAAAATGCTCATGCTACATGCGCTATACTTTCATGCGTGGTTTGATAAAAATTTGTAGCTGATTTAATAAAAGTAAGGACGACAGATGAGAACTGTAATATTTTCTCTGTTTAAAAAATTTAAAGCTTTTTTCATCCTGCTCCTACTATCGCTATCTATTTTTAAGGCCCATGCTGACGAATCGCTTATCTTTGGTTTCTATAGCTCACCTGATTATTTTGAGCTTGAAAGCTCCTCGGGCCGATTTTCAGGCTTTCTCTTTGATTACATGGAGGCCATGTCAAACTACTCCTCTCGTCGCGTTGAATATCAGCAATGTGAAATTAATGAATGCTTGGATTTTCTAACAAGAGAGCAGGTGGATGTAATTCCAGTCGTGGTCTCCGAGCATACCAAGCTTGCAAAATTTCCCTATGACATAGTTCCAATAAAGGTTGCCAAGGCGGCAGTTTTTTTAGGTCTGCGTCATGGTCGTGCTTCCCTTTATGCATCAAAGCCTCAAAGAGTTGGCTATGTTAGTAGAAGTAATGATGAGGAAAGCATACGCGAGGCTTTGTCCCAAAGAGGCTTTAAGGAGGTAAGAAATCTTATCTTTGAGCCTTATGAAAATGGGGCTAAGATGTTTGATGCCTATAAGCAGGGCACGCTTGAGGGCATGATCATTGAATCCATGCGTCGCAGTGTGTCCTTGCCAATTGTTGCAGAGCTCTATGATGCCGATGTATATCTTGCGGTTAAAAAGGGAAATGAGACCTTAAGGGAGCAGATAGTAAGCTCCATAAATCGCATGCATGCCTCTGAGCCTTGGATTGATAATATCTTAAATATCAAATATTTCCTCTCAGGGGAGCCCTTAATTCTAACCGATGACGAGCTAAACTTTTTAAATCAGCGCCGTGTAATTCGCGCGGTGGCAAGCTCCTCTCAAGAGCCTTTCTCTTATTTTAAAAATGGTAAGCATAAGGGCTTACTTGCTGATATTACCAAGATCTTTGAGCATGATCTGGGAATACGCTTTGATCTCATAGAATCTGAAAATATTACCGACATGTTTGAAATGATAGCCAATGGTCAAGCTGATGTGGTTATCGATCTCTATTCTGACTACAACTGGGCCCGTCAGAAGAACATGCGTATTAGCTCGCCTTTTTTAGATGTGGATTACGTTTCGGTAACTAGAGCTGGTGGTATGCCTGAAAAGCCAAGGATTGCTGCTCCCTATGGTTATTTCTTTACTGCAGAGTATATTGAAAAGCGTTTTCCCCGTGAGGATATATCCTACTATTCAACCATTCAGGATTGTATCGATGCGGTAGCAAACGGTACTGCGGATGTTACTTTTGTTAAAAGTCTTATTGCTCAGACCCAAATTGAGAATTCAGGACACAGAAATTTAAGAACTAATGGCTCAGTGGTATTTTCCCGTCAAATAGCCATGGGCATTAGCTCAAGATGCGATCCTATGCTCGTTAGGATCCTAAATAAGGAAATTGCGCATCTTGATAAGCCTAACGTGCGTCGCTTGTCAAATGAGATGGAATTTGAATCGATGCGTCGCTCCAACCTCTTAGATTTGGTCTATAGCTATCCCTTGCGCTCCATAGGTATCATCGCTGTACCCTTGGTGTTAATCATTGCGCTTATGTCCTATGTCATGTTCGAGCGTCGTCGTTCGATGCGCTCTATTCGTCAGGTCTATTACACCAATGTGTATACCGGCTTGCATAACGCCAGATGGTTTGAGGAGCGTGTTCCAAAAATCATAGAGAAGCTTAACTCGCGTGGTGGAGATGGCGATCCCTTTGTAATGATCTTAAGAATTAAGCATAAGGATTTGCTAGTTAAGAGCTATGAGTCTCGTCACCTATCGGATGCTGAATGTAAATGGATAGGAAGATTACATGAGACCTTTAATTGGATCTTAGAATTTGCCGTAGCTTCAGAGCTTGAGGGCATATATATTCTAGGAATTCTAAAGCAGGGGATGAGCTTTGATACCTTGATGCAGGATTTTGAGCGTGCCGATCGCATGTTTGTGATCTCTGGAGTTAACGTTAATATTAAGACGGTTGCCGGTATCTGTACTCTAGTGCGTGGTGCTAAGATCTCAATGCAAAATTTAGTTGTCTCTGCACAGATGGCGCTAGATGATGCCTCAAATAAGGGCCTGCAGTACAGCATCTATAATGAAAAGATTGAGCAGATCCGAGTTAAGCATAAGCGCATTGAGGATCTCATGGAAAAGGCCTTGGCTGAAAATGAGTTTGAGGTTTGGATCCAACCTAAATACGCCATACGCTCTCGTCGTATTATTGGTGGTGAGGCCTTGGTACGTTGGCGCTCTCCTGAATTAGGCTTTATGCAACCTGGTGAATTCGTACCGCTTTTTGAGAAGAATGCCTTCGTTATCGAGCTTGATTACTATATGCTCGCTAAGATCCGCGAGGTGCAGCAGTCACGAAGCCGTGATTCTAAGTACTGCGTACCCATTTCTGTAAATCAATCAGGATTGCACTTTAGCGAGGATAACTATCTTAATCGTATGAAGAGCATGGTAGATAAGATCCCCGCTCCTTCAGGCTTAGTGGAGCTTGAGGTAACTGAATCTGCCTTCTTTGATATTAATTCAAAGGATCCCCGTCGTAATGCCGAATCCATCATGAATCGCTTAATCGATCTTGGCTATACCTTCTCCATGGATGATTTTTCTAAGGGCTATTCCTCAGTATCCTCACTGTTAATGCTACCTGTGGATACGGTGAAGATCGATATGGACATGTTAAATGCGGCGATGAAATCAACCAAGGCCCGCAATATCTTTACCGGTGTGGTCAAGCTATGTCGCAGTGTGGATATTAAGGTTATTTGCGAGGGTGTAGAAAAGCCTGAGCAGGAGAAAATGCTGTTAGAATCAGGCTGTAATTTTGGTCAAGGCTATGCCTTTTCAAAGCCTATGCCTATGCAGCTATTCTTGCAGATGCTCGATAAGCAACATGCTGCTGCCACCAATCGCCAAGGCAATGGTGAAAGCTAAGCGTGAACTTTTAAATTATGAGGGCGTTTTTTGGAGTATTTGGTGCAGAAGAGTAGGGCCCTTACTATTTTCTAAATAGCAGATCGCGGGTGGGGGTAATTATCTCATCTAGGGGAATGTCCCAAGATCTTGCCTCAATGCAAGGAATTTCCTGAAAATCGTGGGCAATGCCAATCTTTCTGCAGCTTGGCTTAAGATTTTTTAAAAATCTATCATAAAAGCCACCGCCCATGCCGAGGCGATTGCCTAGCTTGTCAAAGCCAACTAAGGGAATAAGCATCACATCAAAGCTTTGAGCTTTAACTAAGTGCTTGGGATCATCATCAGGCTCTAATATTCCATAGGCTCCTTTATGAAAAGCTTCAATGCCTGCCACCTTATAAAAATTCATAAGTCCATCTTTTGGGCTTTGAACCTTAGGATAGGCCACACAATGTCCTAATTTTTTAAGCTCTAAAAAGATCTCAAGAGTAGGGATCTCACCTCCCATGGCACTGTAGAGGGCTATGGTAAGATTTTTATCAGCATCTTTAAAAAAGGGATTTGCCAAAATATTTTTTAAAACCAACTCTCCTGCTCTTTGGCATTCATCGTGATTTATGCTTTGACGCTTTCTTAGAAGCTCACGACGAATAGTTGAGAGATCTTGTACTTTAGCAATGTCATTCATGGTGAAATTGTCTATTTAGCTTTGAGGGCTTTGCTTATTATCACTACCC
>CAVHVI010000073.1:0-9988 GCA_963639245.1 Bacteroidaceae bacterium | reverse complement strand
ACTCCAAGGGCACAGCCAATACTCTAAAAGGTAAATTGCTATATAAAAGAGTGCTCCTAAGATACTTATTGCCAATATGGCGCAAAACATCTGCGTGGTATCGCCAATTCCCCATGCATCCATGATGAGAAAGCCTAAACCACTATCAGTTGCAAAGCTCTCTGCCAAAAAGAGTACCGCCACCATAGTACCAGAGGCGACTCTAAGCGCGGTTAAAAAATTGGGTAGCGTGCCTGCGATATAGACATGGATTAGTTTTTTTAAAAAAGATGCTCCCATAAAGCTTAAATTAGCAGCATATACAGGATTAAGCCTATTTGCCGCCGCTCTTACTATCATTACTATTTGATAGCCACCAGTGAGTGCAATAAGAGTAATACGTGAGAGATCGCCTAAGCCTAGCAATAAAAAGAACACCGGCAGTAGCACTATCTTTGGCAGGGGATAGGTAAGATATAAAAGCGGCGCTCCTAGGGCATCGGCTTTTTTACAAAGACCTAGCAAAAGGCCTAGAGGATAGGAGATAAGGGATGCGAGCAGAGTTGCTAAAAGCAGTCTTTTTAAGCTCTCCTTGCCATGATTTAAAAAGATAGGATCAGAGAGCTCCTCTATAAATAGCTTTAGCGTGGCAATAGGAGATGGAACTATATCCTGTCCAAAGGCTGAGGATAAAAGTTGCCATAAAAGCATGAGGAGCATGATGGCTAGGAGAAAGGGGATGAGCCTTGATATTAGCTTATTTTTAGGCATCATTTATAGCCTCGCTCTCGCCTAAGCGCATTTTTTGATGTAGTAGTGCTACCTCTTTTATAAATTGCTCACTTTCTCTAAATTTTGCATCGTTCATTGCTTGATAGGCCTTATTTTCTATAAGTTCATGTTTATTTGAGCCAAGAGGACCTAAGAGCAGAATATGCTTTCCAAGATAGACCGCCTCCTGCAGATCATGGGTGACCATCACCATGAGGCACTGTCTATTAAGCAGTAACTTTTTAAGACTATCCTGTAGTTTTTCCCTAAGCATGGCATCAAGGGCTGAGAAAGGCTCATCTAAAAATAGCACTTGAGGATTAGTTATTAGCGCTTGTCCTAGTGCCAGACGCTGTCTTTGTCCACCAGAGAGCTCGTGGGGAAAGCGTTTTTTGAGATCTTGAAGCTCAAGCTCCAAAAGTAAGGCATGAATCCGCTCTGCTATCACTGCTTTTGAAAGTTTAGGTGAGGTAATTTTTAAGGCAAGAGTTAGACTATCCTCAACTCTCTTCCACGGCATCAGCGCAAGCTCCTGCCACACATAAGCCTTTTTAAGCGCATGGTGCGCTATAAGTTTGGCTCCATTATTTTCAAGGCTGAAGCCTACACTACCATCAAGCACAGGCAAAAGACCTGCGAGAGTTTTTAAAAGTGTACTTTTGCCACAGCCTGAGGGACCTACGATCACGAGTGAGTTATCAATGCCGTCAAGGCAGAGGCTATTAATTAGCGCAAGATCGCCGATCCCTGCATCCAGGCTGTGGGTAAAAAGATGAAGCATGGTAATGCTTAATTAGAGATCGCGAAAAACAATTTGTTTGAGATCAGGCATAGCCTTAAGCATCTTGTGAGTCATCATCCAATTGCCAACACGCTCAAGCTCTTCATCTGTTGGAAGTGGTGGCAGACCATCTGCACTTTTAAAAAGAGAGAAACGTAGCATCTTATAAGAATCAGCACCATCCTTGGGGATCAAACGCTTTTTAACCATCAGCGCACGATATTTTTCAGGATCCTTTTCAATAAGAGCAGCAGCCTCAGATACGGCTTGTCTAAATGCTCTAATCTCATCATTGCTTAAAAGATTATTTTTAACAGCGACTATAGCTAAGGTCTCATTAAGCTTAGTATCATCCCACAGCACGCGTCCGCCCTTTCCCTCAACTAAGGATACTAAGGGCTCTGGCAAAAGCGCAGTCTCAATTTGACCTGCAAGCAACATCTGCAGACGAATAGGGATCTGCTTTACCTCTGTTTTTATAAGAGCATCATCACTAAGATTTTCAGTGCTCTGCATATTATCTAAGAGGTAATCGATGATGGTGCCACCACTCATCGCGGTACGAACACCTTTTAAATCATGAAGGGAGCCTAATTTTCCAGAAAGCTTAGGAGCGGTAACTAGACCAAAGCAACGTTGCTCCTTGGAGGTATGAGTTGTGGTGAGGATCACCATTTGTGGGGCACCTGACTCATTTTGCATAAAGACATTCATGAGATCACCAAAGTGACCGTCAATCTTGCCTGCACGCATGGCCGCACCAATTTCTAAGGCACTTTTAAAAGGAAGAGTTGCAACCTCAAGCTTATGGGCTTTAAAAAGTCCTTCTGCAATTGCGGTATCAAGTACAATGGAATCGGCTGCCGGCAACACGCCGATAGTAAGCTTTTTAGCTTGTGCTAAGGCTGAATTAAAGAGGCAGGGAATAAGTGCCACGAGGGCTAATTTTTTTAAATAGCTAAACTTTTTCATAATGGGCCTATGATAACGCATTGAGCTGTGCATTTTGAAAATTCCCACATAATGGTAAGATAAGCGCACAATCTTTAGACGTTTTTTGGATATAGGGTTAATCTTGATCATAATTGGTATCGATCCTGGATCGCGCTTTACCGGCTATGGCGTGGTTGAGCGCAAGCAGGGAGAGGTTTATTACAAGGGATCAGGCTGTATCGCTACAGGTGGTGGACCTATGGCAGATAGGCTTCGTATCATCTATGCTGGAGTTACGCAGCTTATTGCTCAATTCAAGCCTACTGCTATGTCTATTGAAGAGACCTTTTTATCAAAAAACGTGCAATCTACGGTGAAGCTCTCTGAGGCGCGAGCTGCCGCCATGGTTGCAGGAGCTAATGCTTCTTTGGCAGTCTATGAATACACTCCTCAGCAAATTAAGCAGTCGGTAGTAGGCTATGGCTGGGCCGATAAGACTCAGGTGCAGTATATGGTAAAGAGTATTTTGCATTTGGCAGGCAATCCTCAAGCAGATGCTGCCGATGCGCTTGCCTGTGCCATTTGTCATGCCTATACCTCACAGGTAACATCGGCGATGGGACAGAGTGTTGCAGATAAGTATTCAGTACATGGCAGATTACGCACGAGATAACAGGTAATTTTGCAAAATATATAAAAGGTATATATAGATGATAGGTAGTTTACGTGGCAGGCTGTTGCGTATTGATGATGCAACCGCTTTGATTGAAGCAGGTGGTGTGGGCTATGAGGTGGAAATGCCTGGTACCTCAATTTCAGCTCTGCCAAAGGATCCTACCTCAGAGGTCTTTGTCTACATTCATCACAGCGTGCGTGAGGATGCGCAGATGCTCTACGGCTTTACTGATATTGCCTCCCGCTCCTTGTTTCGCATCTTAATTAAGGTAAATGGCATAGGTCCAAAGAGTGCCTTAGCTGCCTTATCTACCTTCAGTGTGGAATCCTTCATTGGAGCTGTGCTTGATAATCGTACGGCAGAGCTTCAGCAGATTCCTGGAGTTGGTAAGAAAACTGCTGAGCGCATGATAGTAGAGCTTAAAGATCAGCTCTCAAAGTTTAAAGAGGTAAGAGTAACTCCTGTGGCAACTGTGGCAAGCTCTGCAAATCCTGCAATCTTTGATGATGCTGTGGGAGCTTTGGTGGCTTTGGGCTATAAGGAAAGTGAGGCCATAAAATATTGTAAGGCCTCCTTGTCAGGGGCTAAGAGCTCAGAGGATCTTATTAAAGCGGCATTATTACTTATTAGCAAGAGCAAGGGACGTTAATCATGGCTGTAGATGATATAGGAATTGTCGCTGATGCCTTAGAGGTGTCTGAGGATTTACAGCCGCAAAAGAATGCCGAGGAGGCCTTATCTGAGGCCCGAGGTAGTAGTGAGGATCGCGCTCTGCGTCCGCAACTTTTGAAGGATTATGTAGGTCAAGAGGATGTTAAGCGTCAGCTTGAGGTCTATATTAAGGCTGCTAAAAAGCGTGGTGAGGCCTTAGATCATGTCTTGATCTTTGGACCTCCTGGTCTTGGAAAAACCACTCTTTCAAATATCATCGCAAACGAGCTTGGAGTAAGTATCTCGCAAACCTCAGGTCCTGCGCTTGAGAAAAAAGGGGATGCCGCCGCTCTGCTTACTAATTTGCAGCCTCGCTCGGTGATCTTTATTGATGAAATTCATCGTCTCTCACCGGTAATTGAGGAATTTATGTATCCTGCCATGGAGGATTACCGAGTCGATATCATGACAGGTGAGGGCCCCTCTGCTCGTTCTATCAAATTAAGCCTCAATGAATTTACCTTAATTGGTGCAACCACTCTTGCAGGAACGCTAACCTCTCCTCTTAGAGCTCGCTTTGGCATTATTTTGCAGCTTAAGTATTACAAGCCTGAAGAGCTAGAGATCATTATTAATGCCAATGCCAAAAAGCTTAAGATCAAAATCTCCCCAGAAGGTGCTCATGAAATTGCCTCGCGTGCCCGCGGTACTCCAAGAATTGCCAACCGTCTTTTAAAGCGCGTTCGTGATGTTGCGGAGGTAAGTGGCAGTGGCGTAATTGATAAGGCTACAGCCTGTCAGGCCTTAGACATGCTACGTATAGATGAGGATGGCTTTGATGAGTTTGATAGAGCCTATCTTAAGACCATAATCTATGATTTTGGTGGAGGACCTGTGGGAATTGAATCTCTTGCAGCCTCCTTAGGTCATGATAGGGATACGCTTGAGAATGTGGTGGAGCCTTATATTATTCAGCAGGGCTTTGTGCAACGTACCCGTACGGGACGTATGGCATCTAAAAAAGCCTATATGAAGTTTAATTTGCCATATCCTGGGCAGACAGAACCGGTGGCAGATGCAGAAAATGAATAGATTTGAACGCTATATTAGAGCTAAGTGAGGCAGTATAAGATGAGCTATGAGCCTTTTTCAAAAGATTTTCGGGTGTATTTTGAGGATACGGACGCAGGTGGCATAGTCTATTATGCTAACTATCTAAAATTTTGTGAGCGCGCGCGAACTGAATGGCTTCGTACCTCGGGAATTAGCCAAGATAAGCTCTTACAAGAGGATAAAAGTGGCTTTGTCGTCTATGAAATCAAGGGCCGCTATCTGCGCTCTGCCCGTCTTGATGATGTCTTATCGGTAAAAGTTATCCCGGTAAAACTTAGAAAATTAAGCCTAGGCATGTATCAAGAGGTCTATAATCAGCGCGGCGAAAAACTTTTTGAGTTTGAATGCACCTTAGCCTATACCGCTCTTGTGAAAAACAAGCCTAAGGCTATAGATGCCAGCATAGTAGAGTTTATCAAACCACAGATCCCCTTAGATCTTGATAATTTTAGAATAGAGTAAAAATGCAAAACGGCGAGCTTTCCTTTACTGAGCTTATTTTTAACGCCAGCTTGCTTGTGCAGGTGGTGATGTTGATCCTCGTGTCTATGAGTGTTATTTCATGGACCATCATTATCCAAAAGACCTCCGTCTTTAAGCGTGGCCGTGCCCGTGCTGACGATTTTGAGGATCGCTTCTGGTCAGGAATTGATCTTAACAATCTCTATCAGGATTGTATGAAGCGTCAAGCAGAGCTTCAGGGCCTTGAGGTTATCTATGCCTCAGGCTTTAAGGAATTTGTACGTCTGGTAAATTCAGGACCTGCAGATCAGGATGTTGTGATGGATGGTACCTATCGCCAGATGAAGGTGGCTCAATCACGCGAGGTTGAAGGATTAGAGTCTCATCTTGCATCCTTGGCAACCATCGGCTCCATCTCTCCTTATATTGGACTATTTGGTACTGTATGGGGCATTATGCATGCCTTCGTAGCCTTGGCCGCAGTTAAAAATGCTACTTTATCCATGGTAGCTCCTCCTATTGCTGAGGCTTTGATTGCAACTGCTATGGGTTTGTTTGCAGCAATTCCTGCGGTTATGTTCTATAACCACTTTGCATCTAAGGTTGAGGCCTTGGAAAATCGTTACGACAATTTTATGGATGAATTTGCAACTATCCTCAATCGTCGTTTGGTAACGGTTAAGTCACAGATGATGCGTAATGAGGAAAAGCAAGAGGCGAGCGTACAGCAAAACGTTCAGCAGAATGTCCAACAAAATGTTCAGCAAAACGTAAACGATATGCGTAATGTGAATCGTGCTCAATCCTTGCGTCAGTCATATCGTAATGAGGAGCAGTATCATCAGCAGATGCCTCCTATGCGTACGGTGCCACCAAGATATAACGAAAATAATCAGATGCACCAGCCGCAGTATCAATCTCAGCCTCAGGCTCAATACCAAAGAAATGTAGCTCCCCAAGGCTATGATCCGCGGGTTGTTAAAAGAGAGGCACCACGTTATATAACTCCAGGTGTTGCAGGTGAGCAGGAGCGGATGAATGTGCAAAGGCAGATGAATGCTCAGAGTGCACAAAGTGCTAATCCCCAGATGCAAAATCAAATGGGCAATTATGCTAATGTCGCTCAGAGTCAGCCTAATATCAGACGTAATGTTGAGATGAATAGCGCCAATCATCCATATGATGAGGGACAACACTGATGCGAGCAGCTTCAAGACGTCGCAGATCGCATCCAGTAGCCCAAATTAACGTCGTACCTTATATCGACGTGATGCTAGTGCTACTTGTGATCTTCATTGCTACAGCACCAGTTGTCATGCAGGGCGTGACTGTTGATTTACCTCAGGCTCAGTCTGAGACTATGAATGAGGATCAACGCACTCCTATCATTGCCACTGTGGATTCTGCTGGGCAGTACTTTGTATCTATTGATACCTCTACTGAAAAAATGCAGGATCTTAGTGCTTTGACTGCTTATGTAGCCACCGAACTTGCCAAAGATGATAAGCGTCCGGTGGTAGTGCAGGGTGATGCACATGTTGATTACAACAGTGTCATTCAGCTTATGAATGCACTCAAAGAGGGTGGAGTTAAGAGCGTAGGCTTAGTAACAGAGCCTATTTCTACAGGTGGTAGCAAATGAAATTTGGTACGGCTGCCACAATAGCCGTGGCCATCCATGCGGCTATTTTGGTAGCACTTATCATTAATGTATCCTTAGACAAGCCCGAGCGTCCTCAGGATGCCCCCGGCAATCTTATGCACGCAACCTTTGTACCTCCTGCAAAGGGTAATCCTAAGGGCGGGGCTACCGCTAAACCTAGTGCACCAGCTCCAGCTGAGACTGCTAAAGCTGAGGTAAAAGAGGAAAAGGCCGAAAAAGTCGAAGATACTGCGACTAAAGAGCTCGAATATCAGATTAAAAAGCAACAGCAGGCAGAGGCTGAGCGACAGAAGATCCTTGAGCAAAAGAAGCTTGAACAGGAGCAAAAGGCTTTGGCTCTAAAGAAGGCCGAGGCTGAAAAGAAGAAGCTTGAAGAGCAAAAGAAAAAGCTAGAAGAAAAGAAGAAAGCTGAAGAGCAGAAAAAGCTCGAGGAAAAGAAAAAGGCTGAGGCAGAGGCTAAGAAGAAGGCCGAGGCAGAGGCTAAGAAGAAGGCCGAGGCTGAGGCTAAGAAGAAGGCCGAGGCTGAGGCTAAAAAGAAAGCTGAAGATGAGGCCAAGAAGAAAGCTGAGGCTGAAGCTAAGGCTAAAGCAGAGGCAGATGCCAAAGCTAAGGCCGACGCTAAAGCCAAAGCAGATGCCAAGGCACGAGCTGACTCTTTAGAGGACGATATTTTAGGTACCGCTGATGGCGATCCTGTAAATGGCAAGGGCTTAGGCGAGGGCAGTGGTGCTGCTGATGGCTATGGTGCTAAGGTACGTACCCTTATTGAGCAAAACTGGCGTGTAGATCCCTCCATGAATGGTAAGAGTGTTAAGCTTACATTGGAGCTCTCCTCCGATGGTACGGTTAAAAGCTCTAATTGCCAAGGGGATGCCCATGTGTGTAAGAGTGCACAGGACGCAGTTGCCAATATTGGTTTGTTCCCCATGCCACCTAAGGGCTGTGCAGAATGCTCGGTTATTCATGTAACCATGACCCCTAAGATTTAATTGGCTCTTTTGGGAAAGACGGTGCTACGGTACCGTTTTTTCTTTGAAATTGTGCATGTTTTTCAAAGATACACTATAATTTCTAAAAATTTTGACAAGGAGACAGCATCAATCATGCTTAAGAAATTTTTAGCTGTGATAGCACTTGCTTTATGCGCAGGATCTGCTAATGCTGCGTTGCAAATTGAGATCACAGGTGGTATCAACGAGGGCCACCGTATTGCGGTGATCCCCTTTACTCAATCAGCCTCATTAAAGACTGATATGGCTTCGGTAGTCTCATCTGATTTGATGCGCTCTGGCAAGTTTTCCCCAATTGCTATGACCTCCCTTCCTCAGGGATCGGTGGTAAACGGTGAGATCAATGCTGATGTCGCTTCATCCTCAGGTGCTGAGGTGGCGGTTACTGGATCTGTTATTCCTGCCGGCAATAGCTATAAGGTTGAATTTAAGGTAGTAGGTCTGCAGGGGGCTAACAAGGGCAAGATCCTAGGTCACTATCAGGGCAATGCTCCTGCATCCTTGATACGTCAGGCAGCTCACCGCGTATCTGACAGAGTATATGAACTCTTTACTGGCCAAAAGGGAGCCTTTCGTACCCGCATTGCTTATGTAGTAAGCCGTATTGGTCAGGGCGGTTATCCTTATACCTTGATGACTGCAGATTATGATGGCTACAACGAAAAGCCTGTTTTGAAGTCTACTCAGCCTATTATGACTCCCACCTGGTCTCCAGATGGATCACGTTTGGCCTATGTAAGCTTTGAATCACGACAGCCTGCGATCTTTGTGCAGGATATCAATTCCCACAAACGTACTAAGCTTGCCTCCTTCCCAGGCCTTAATTCATCTCCTGCTTGGTCACCTGACGGCTCTAAGATCGCTATGACCCTTTCTAAGGACGGACAGCCTGATATCTATTATTACGATCTTGCCTCTGGTACCTTAAATCGTGTCACAGACAATCGTGCTATTGATACCGAGCCTACTTGGTCTGCCGACTCAAGAGCAATCTTCTTTACCTCCGAGCGTGGTGGCAAGGCTCAGATCTATAAGTATGATTTTGCAACTCACAAGACTGAGCGTATCACCTATCAAGGTCAGGTAAATCTATCCGCTCGTGCTATTCCTGGATCAAACTCTCTAATCGTAGTAACCCGTCAAAATGGTTATCGCGTTGCCAGAGTTGATGCTGATGGCTCCTTATATATGCTCACAACCTCAACTCTAGATGAGTCTCCGAGCGTGGCACCTAACGGATCTATGGTAATATATTCAACAGTGTATCAGGGCAGAAAAGGATTGGCTTTGGTCTCCGCAGATGGTCGTTTTAAGGCCAATTTGCCGACATCCCAAGGTGAGATCGGATCTCCTGCCTGGGGTCCTTTGCTTGAGAAGTGAAAATTTTAGGAAGAAATTATGTCATATAAATTTTTAGCAGCTTTGCTTTGCGGCGCAGCTATGCTTTCACTCAATGCCTGCAGCACCGATAATAGCTCTTCATCAGATCTAGTTAACGATGGCTCCGATATTCAGGAAGGCCTAGATGCAGATGGTGCAGTTACCATCGGTAATCCTAATGGTAGCTATGCTGATGGCTGGAATGGTCCTGCTGAGCTTGCTGATAAGCACACTGTTTATTTTAATTACGACTCAGATCAGATCCAAGATCAATATATCTCTGTCATGCAGGCAAATGCTAAGTATCTGCGTAGCAATCCTGATGCTAGAGTTATTATCGAGGGACACACCGATGAGCGTGGTACCCCAGAGTACAATATTGCTCTAGGTGAGCGTCGTGCTCGTAGCGTTGCACGTTACATGCAGAATTTAGGTGTTGATGTCAATCAGATGTCTGTGGTTTCATATGGCGAGGAAAAGCCGGTTGATCCTGGTCACAGCGAGTCTTCTTGGTCTCAAAACCGTCGTGCAGTATTAAATTACTAATTTCTATTTAGTATATAGAGGAC
>CAVHVI010000072.1:0-10105 GCA_963639245.1 Bacteroidaceae bacterium | reverse complement strand
TGCCGATCCCTTTGCAAGCGTAAATAGCAATAATACGCAAGCCTCTGTTACTCCAGTAGCTCCTAAGCCTATTCCAGCCGATGGTGCCTCACAGGTACAACGTCTAAAGCAGGCTCAGGCCCAAAACAATACTCCTAAGTCTCAAAATGAGATTTTAAAGAGCTCTAAAAATACTCAGGCAAATACCCCCAAGCCTAGCAATGCCTCAAATAACAGCTCTGCAAACAATAACAGTGAGCGCTTGGTCTCAAGCCATGCTAAACCCCAGATCTCCACTGCAGGTACTGTTTCAACCTCTGCAGCTCAAGCTCAGGGTTCAGGCTTTGCTGTGCAGGTAGGTGTTTTCTCATCAAAGCAAAATGCAGATGCCATAGTTGCCAAGCTTAAGGCTGCCGGCATTTCTGCGCGTCAAGTTCCAGCAGTTATCAATGGTCGCAGTCTTATTCGTGTCTATGCCGGAGCTCCTAAGAGCAAGGATGCTGCCAATAGCATAGCTCGTCGTGTACAGCAGGTAACTGGTACCAAGCCTTCAGTCGTAGCTCTATAAGGGGATATCAATATGCAGACTTCAGAACTCGTATCATTTCTTGATAGCTTCTTAGATGCCAAGGCCTTTAAGGATGCCTCCTTAAATGGCTTGCAGGTAGCAGGGCGTGATGAGACCTTCTCTCTTGCCGTTGCCTGTACCGCCTCGTTAAATGCTATTGAAGCTGCGGTAAATGATGGCTGTGATACGCTTTTGGTTCATCACGGCTTAATCTGGAAGGGACAGCAACAGTGCTATGCAGGCTCTTTAAAAGAGCGTCTACATGCTTTATTTGCAGCCGATCTTAATCTTATTGCCTATCATCTACCCCTTGATGCCAATATGGAGCTTGGTAATAACAAGCGTCTAATTGAGATTTGTGGTGCACAAAACGCCCGCTTTATTGAGGATGGGGTACCGCAGTCAATTGCGATGCTCGCTAATTTCAATGAGCCTACCTCTGCAGGAGTGATTGCTAGGCGCTTATCTGCAGGCCTTGATAATAGAATTAGAGTTATCGCCGCACCTTTTGAGCAGATGATTTCACGCATTGCCGTGTGTTCAGGCTCTGGCTCCTTCTTATTAGATGAAAATCCTAATCCTGACTTTGATGCCATTATCACTGGCGATTGTGATGAGCAAACCTGGCATCTTGCAAATGAGCTAGGCATTGCAGTTTTCGTAACCGGCCATGATGCTTCGGAAAATCCTGGTATTGCTGCCTTAGGAGAGATGGTTGCCGATAAATTTGGACTTGAGCTTTTAACTATCGAGGAAAATCCTGAGCTTTGTGATGAGTTCCTCGATGTTAAGGACGATGAAGTTTATTTAAACGATTAAACATATTAGTACGATGGATAATTCTTCTTTAAATAACGAGGATGAGTTGAGCCCTGAGGCTCGCATGGTACGCGATGCCTTAATTGAGCGTGGTCTTGAAAATCCTGGTAATTTCTCAAATCAAAGCCCAGAGCAAAAAAAAGCTGTCATTGAGCATGCGGTAACGGAGATCATGCAGGTTTTGGGACTTGATCTTCATGATGACTCCCTATCTGGCACGCCCTCACGCGTTGCCCGCATGTATGTAGATGAGATCTTCTCAGGCCTTGATTATAAAAACTTCCCTAAGGTCAGCGTCTTTGATAATAAGATGCACTTTGATGAGATGGTAAAGGTTGGTGGTATTACTGTAACCTCTACCTGTGAGCATCATTTTGTGGTAATGGATGGCACTGCAAAAGTCGCTTATATGCCCTCAGATAAGATCATAGGTTTATCTAAGATTAATCGTATCGTGCAGTTTTTTGCCCATAGACCGCAGGTGCAGGAGCGTCTAACTCAGCAAATTCTAGTGGCGCTACAAACTTTGCTTCACACTAAAAATGTAGCGGTGACGATCACTGCTGTGCATTATTGCGTAAAATCGCGAGGAGTGAAGGATATGACCTCAGAGACCACCACCACGGCCTTAGGTGGTTATTTCAAAACCAATTCGCTCTCGCGTCATGAGTTTTTAACCGATTAAATCCTTATTGCTTAATAAATGGCGCTTTATTTTTGAGATGCTAGAATTATGAATGCAAATTGTGAAAATTATCTCGTATCTTTAGTAGTACCTTGCTATAACGAGCATGAAACAGTTGAGACCTTTGTAAAGACTGTCAATGAGAAGCTTGCATCAATTCATGATCATATTGAAATCGTATTTGTAGATGACGGCTCTAAGGATAATACGGTAGAGCTTATTGAAAAACTACGTAAAGATGATGCCCGTATTAGCCTAATTAAGCTCTCACGCAATTTTGGCAAGGAGGCAGCAATGTCGGCTGCCTTAGATCTAGTGCAGGGCGATGCCATGATCATGATGGATGTTGATCTGCAGGATCCCCCTGAGCTTGTGCTTGATTTTATCAAGTGCTGGCGTGAAGAGGGCGTAGATAACGTCTATGGTATTAGAGTAGACCGCTCTCAGGATACTGAGACTAAGCGCATGACCTCAGGTGGCTTTTATTATGTTTTTAATAAATTATCATCTCGCGTGAAGATCCCCTCAAATGCCGGCGATTTTAGATTAATTGACCGCAAGATAATTGATACCCTACGTGAGCTTCCTGAGCGCAATCGCTTTATGAAGGGCTTGTTTGCCTGGCCAGGCTTTGTCTCAAAGGGCATTGGCTATAAGCGTCCTGAAAGAGTTGCCGGGCAAACTAAGTGGAATTACTGGAAGCTTTGGAACTTTGCCCTAGATGGAATTTCAGGCTTTTCCTCCTTACCTCTTCGCATGTGGTCCTATATAGGCTGCGGTGTAGGCTTTCTTGCTATCTTATACATGCTCTTTATCTTCTTAAAGACCATTTTTACTGGAGTAGATGTCCCAGGCTATGCCTCCATCATGACCGCCGTGCTATTTTTAGGATCGGTGCAGCTCATATCCATCGGCGTTTTAGGTGAGTACCTAGGTCGTCTTGGACAAGAGGTTAAGGGCCGTCCTGTATATGTGGTATCTGAAATTAGAGGCAATCTTGCAAGCAAGATTAAAAAAGGTATGAGTGTTACTAAGGTTGGTGTTACCTGCAATGATGTCGAGGATACAGATGCCTTAGCAGCCAAGGAACTTGATATAAGCGCCGACAAGTCTGAAGAGAAGTAGTAGGTAATATTTAGATGCAACTTTTATCTACGCTAAGAAAAGGTCTACAAAAAGGCGGAGCCTTTGAGCTTATTCGCTTTGCGATAGTAGGTGGCTTGGCAACTGTAGTTGATCTTGCTGTTACCTTTATTTTGGTTTACGGGCTAGATATGGGGCAGCATGAGAATATAGTCACCTCCATTGCCTTTGCCATTGCTTTTTTTGTGTCCTACTTTGGTCATCGCTTCTTTACCTTTCACAAAAGTGGCTCGGCGCTAAAGTTTCTGGCGCTGGCACTTTCAACCTTGGCTTTGCGAAATGTCATCGTGTGGCTATTAACTTACTTTGATATCATGCGTGGCATTGCACCATTAATTCTTGCTATGGCCCTGGTCACCATCATTACCTATATAGTTTCAAAATTCGGCATCTTTAAGGAAAACTAATTCATGCGCATTGCCCTGGGAGTTGAATACGAAGGCAGAGCCTACGCAGGCTTTCAGCGTCAAAATGAGCGCGCTTCAGTTCAAGGAGAGCTTGAGCGGGCTTTATCAAAAATTGCCAATTGTGAGGTGCTGTTGCAATGTGCAGGCCGCACGGATGCTGGAGTAAATGCTACGGGGCAGGTAGTACACATCGATGTGCCCTGTGAGCGCTCGGATAAATCATGGGTGATGGGTACTAATACTCATTTGCCTCGAGATATTGCGATAACTTGGGCAAAGCATGTTGATGACAGCTTTCATGCACGCTTTTCAGCTCGTGCCAGACGCTATCGCTATATCATGCAAAACACCATGCATAGACCAGGAGTGCTTGGCTATGGTGTATCTGTTTATCAGGGTAATTTTGATGTCGAGGCTATGCAACAGGCTGCCTTGATTTTGCGCGGCGAGAATGACTTTGCCTCTTTTTGTGGAGCTGATGATGAAACGCGCTCAACCTTTCGCTGTGTGCATTTTATGGAGGTAAGCCGCAAGGGGCCTTTTATAGTATTTGATATTGCGGCTAATGCTTTTTTAAATCACATGGTGCGCAATATCGTAGGCTCACTTTTAGAGGTAGGATCAAAAAGACGCGATCTTACTTGGTTTCAAGATGTCTTTAATGCCCATGATAGAGCTGTTGCAGGTCCTACAGCTAAGCCTGATGGCTTATATCTAGTGGATGTCACCTATCCCTTTGAATTTAATCTTCCTAAGAGAGATTTTATCGGTCCCTTATGGTTGCCTTAGGGTAATTTGGCTTATAATTGCTCTATAGGTAAGTTTTTGAGATTTCTTAAAAATGTTTAATCTGCCCAATATCTTAACCATGATCAGAGTTGCGCTGATCCCTGTTTTTGTAGGCCTTTTTTATTGGCCTACTCCTCGCTCCAATTTGATGGCTGCCTTTGTTTTTATCATTGCGGCACTAACTGATCTCCTAGATGGTTTTTTAGCGCGCAAGCTTAAGCAGACTACCAAATTTGGCGCTTTCTTAGATCCTGTTGCCGATAAGATCATGGTGTGCGTGGCCTTGGTGTTGATTGTTGAGTATTACTCAGTGCATGTAGGCGAGTTCTTCCCGCACATAAATCTCTTGGTCTCAATTCCGGCGATGATCATTATCGCTCGTGAAATTACCGTTTCTGCCTTACGTGAGTGGATGGCCGAGCTTGGTAAGCGTGCCATGGTTGCCGTAAGCTGGGTTGGAAAGTGGAAGACTACTATTCAGCTAGTCTCTATCGCAGGTCTTATTTGGCGCAATGATGAGGTTACTATCTACTGTTCCTTAGGCATGCTTTTAGTTGCCACCGTACTTACTATATGGTCAATGGTGATGTATCTTAAGGTGGGCTTTGCCAATATGCGCGAAGAAAATCGCGAAAGTAAAAATAGCTAATGCTCTATACTAAAAAAACAGTTCATCCCTTGATGCCTTGCCTGCCTGAGCGCTGAGCAAGACGCTTAAACCGTAACTATAAAGCTGTATAGGCGTTTTGCCGTATAGTTGGTGTAATTACGGTTTATTTCTTTATTGCTTGGGCATAGCTCTAGCTTATTTCCTTTGTTGCTATATTTTTCCTGTAATTAAAATTATGAAAGCTAAAAACGAAGCTCATATGAGTGGCTCCTTTTTATATCTGCTTGCCTTAGGCTTGCTCTGTGCCTTCGGTCCTTTGTGTACCGATATCTATCTGCCAGGGTTACCGGCAATTTGTGAGTATTTTAAGGTCGATCCTACCTCATCACAGCTATCTCTTACCTCATGCTTTTTAGGCCTAGCCTTTGGTCAGATAATTGTTGGACCAATATCTGATGCCATAGGTCGCAAAAAGCCTATGATTGCCTCAATTGCCTTGTTTGTTATTGCCTCAGCCTTATGCGCCTTTTCCACCAATATTCATATGCTAATTGCGGTGCGTTTTTTGCAGGGTATGGCCGGTGCTGGTGGATTGGTGATGTCTCGCTCCATTGCCTGCGATCGCTTTCAAGGCAATGATTTAACGCGTTTTATGTCACTTTTAATGACTATTAATTCGGTAGCACCGATCTTAGGACCGATCTTAGGCTCATTGATCATTACCTTTGGTACCTGGCAGGATATCTTCATATTCTTAGCAGGCTTTGGCTTATTCTTACTTATCCTATCTTATACCAAGGTGCCTGAATCCTTAGCTGAGGAGAAGCGTGAGCAGAAGATCCTCGCAACCTTTGGTGGAATGCTAAAGGAGTGCGCTAATCTTAAGTTTATGTTGCTCGTGTGTGGTCTGTCATTGATCATGGGCGGCTTCTTTGCCTATCTTGCAGCGTCTCCCTTTGTTTTCCAGATAATCTACGGCTTCACTCCGCTTCAATATTCCATGACCTTTGCCTTAATTGCAGTTTGTATCTCAATTAATGCTTTTGTAACAGGTCGTCTTGCCCGTCGCACTGGCGAGCGTACCATGCTCATGATCGCTATGGGGGTGATGATAGTTGCAGGTATCTCCATGCTTTTACTAGCGGTGATTGAGCCTCAAAGCCCAGTGCTCATAATTATTGCACTGCTTTTTTTCTGTGCCTTTATGGGAACCTCACAGACTGTAGGCTTTGGTATAGCTTTATCCTCACGCTGTGGTGGTGCCGGTGCTGCCTCAGGTATCTATGGCGTGTTTAATTTCTTATTTGGCGCAGCCTGTTCTCCTTTGGCCACTATTATGGGAGATCAATCAATGCTACCCTTAGGTCTTATCTTAGCTCTATGCTCAATTTCTGCGCTTGCGCTATGCCTGCTAGCCTTAAGTCTTAAGCACAAGTAATTAGCAAAAGCACATTTAAGCTTGATGCCATGTAGATCATGGCATCAGGATAGTAGAGTTGATTTTAGCTAGGAGCAAGATTTAGACAGAGCTTGCTTACTGCTGGAACTCTTCAAAGAGCTTTAAGATAAAGGAGGGGAGATTTTCAAAGATCTCCGTTGAGACATGCTCTGTAGGCAAGGTGCTATCCTCGCCACGATAGCTTAGAGTTATCGCAGGAGATCCAAAGTTATAGAATGGGAGAGAGGGCAGAGGACACTCAAGTGATAGAATTTCACTTGCCATATCAGCACCAGATGGGCGCATAAAGCAACAGTCAGCGCTTGGGGCATATTCGCCAAATTTAATCTTAAGTACATGCTCCTTGTTAAAGCTCTCTATGGCAGAGCTTAGATGCATATACATTTCTCTATCTTCTGAATTGCTCTGGCGTAAAAGCTGCTGGGGGGTAAAGCTTCTTCCAAGATAGACAATAACAGAAGGTTTAGGCAGCATAATTAGCTTGCAGAGCTTAGTTAAGAGCGCATGGACCTTTAAATTGTCACTATAATCCTCTGCATTACAATGATCTAACAGCCTTTGCATATCAGAATTTAAATCACCGCGATAGCGTTTTTGAGCACGATAGATCAGATCTGAATAAGATAGAACCTCGGCCTCGCGCAAAGGTGGATTAAATTCCTCCTGAAGCTTAGCCTTGAATTGAGCCTGACGATTTTCAATGCTAAGACAGCTCTCCTCAAGCGAGCTTGCGGCAATTGCTTTGAATTTTTCAATTAATTCATTGAAATCAAGATTAATAAAGGGAATATCAAAGCTTACCACGGCACTACCATTAGTATTTGGGGAGAGGGAGTGTGGTAGCATTAAGCTATTTAGTACTGGTACAAAAGGCTGTTGTTTTGAGGGAATGAGATCACTGTTATATTCAATTTTTTCAACGATCCTTGCGGCAACCTGAGATGGTGAGAAGCCATCAAAGGCCTTGGTCTTTTCAGTCTCCTCTCCTAATATAAAGAAGCCAAGCTCCGCCATACCAAGATTTGAGGTATAAAGAGTTACCTTATTTTCACTCTGCGAAGTCCTCTCAGGCTTAAAGCCAAGGGTTAATTTAATCTCAAGGCTTTGCTCTGAAAGTAAGGATTTTATATAAGGTAGGCATTCTTTAATGCCGTCATTGCAGGTTACAGATTGCGTGGTGCACACTAGCATCAAATTAAAGGGAAGATCTGATAATTGATCTGAGCTTTCTTTAATTAAAGTGAGCAAGGTGCCGGCAACTGCTTTGCCTTGAAAAGAGCCTAGACCGTAAAAATTACTCTCGTAGGAGAGTTCATTGAGCTCCTGACTGTCGGCCTTATAAAAGGCTTTGAGCTTTTCCTTTAAAAGATCAGGGGTAAATGCATAATCCTTTAATACACCGTATTCCTCATTGCCAGAGGTATCAAGGTTGCATAAAAAGCAAAAGGTATCGGTAATGTTCTCATCTTGGCATCTAACCAAGCTTACAATTGATTGATGAGTCTCATCTGCGTGCAATACCTTCACGAGGTTATCCTCGTGAGCTTTGAAGTAGGGGGTATCAGCTAGGGTTTTATAGACGGCATCGACGATATTAATCTCACCCTTAGTAGTGCTCACCGAGGGAATGGATATAAGCCACTTAGTTAAGGCAGCTGCCTCTTCCTTAAAATTAATATACTCAAACAATTGTAGACCTTATGAGCTTAAGTTTTACTAATCTTTACGCAGAGCCAATGATTCTTTGTAGAGATCTGACTTTAATACATTAACCGTGCTTTGGAATTTCTGACGACGCTTTTGGGCAAGATCTTTAGATCCTGCTGGCAAATCAACCTTTAATGGATCAACTGGGCGATCGTTAATACGGATCTCATAATGCAAATGAGGACCAGTTGAGGCTCCGGTATTGCCAGATTTGGCGATCATCTGTCCTAAGTGAACATTTTGGCCCTTGCTGACATTGATGCGTGATAGGTGCATATAAACAGTTGAATAAGCACCCATATGCTTGACGATCACGGTATAGCCACCACCGCGCATAAAGCCTGCATAGGTCACGATACCATCAGATGGGGCATAAACAGGAGTACCAATGGGCATTCTAAAGTCCACACCGTTATGCGGGGATACTCTATGACGCACTGGATTTAGACGACGAGGGTTGAAAGGGGATGAAACCTCAAGCTTGGTATTTACCGGGAAGCGACGGAAGACACCTGCTGTAGGCTTATACCCATCCTCCTCATATAAAGTTCCATTATCTGGATGACGATACATGGAGAGCTTGCCATTTTTGGCAGTATTAAATTCAATAGCGCTGATGGAGCTATTGGTGCCAATACCGTTAAAGAGCACGCGGAAGCTATCGCCACTTACAAGCTTATTAATATTAACCTTGCCCTTAACTGAGTTTGAGATAGAGGAAATATTGGCATTGGTAAGTCCGATGCGCTTGGCAGCCTGCTTAAAGGATTCTCCCTTTTGAAGCGTTGCTAGGACAAGACGGGGTCTAGTTTTTGCATTTTCTTTGGCAATTTGGGCTTCCTTGGCAGCCTGTACCTTAGCCTCCTCCTGAGCCTTAGCACGCTCCTTAGCTGCCTCGACAGCATTAGGCATCTTTTCCGCATCAGCAAAGGCCTTTATTTCCTTCTTGCTCTCAACATGAGCATTGATAGGCTCATGAATTGCGGTAAAGCCGTCCTTAGGATCCATGCGGGTAAAGCGCACCTGCTCGTTCTTATCAAGTGGCTTTACCATCTCTAAAACGTTATTCTTTTTATCGATTAAGAAATGGATCTGGGTACCAACGGTTAAGGCTAGATCCTTTTTATTTGCAACCTTTTGAATTTGGGCAAGGGTGCCGTTAGGCAGGTTTAAATAATTAAAGATTGCCGAGAAATTATCACCCTTGTGGACGGTTTGCTTATACCAATCTCCATTAGGACGGGGAGCTTCGATCTCCTCAGTGCTATCAAAGCTCTGAAGTCCTGAAAGCACTGGCACATTATCACTTTGCAGCGCAGATAAAGCCTCACGAGCCTTCTCACTTAGCCCCTCTTTAAGCGGAATTTTTACGTCAGTTGCTGTGGCATCAAGTCCTAGTTTTGGTAGTTGCGAGCCAAGATCTGATAAGGATGCGTTCTCATTGCTTTTAGCAATCTCTGCTGTGCCGTTTTGAATTTGTCTTTCTTTATCTGAGCGTGATAGCGGATCTTCAGCATTTGCCACAAAGCGCTGACGAATAGTAGGGGCGGCACTGATAGATGAATTATCGGAAGTCTCTGTTTGCTCAAGATTTTCTCCACCTAAGATAGCCTCGGCCAAAGCTTGGGCTGAGAAGTAGGTAGATGGCAGATCGGTATCATTGTAGTTTTCACGAGAGCCAGCGTCAGCTGTAAGCTCCACGTTTTTTGAGGATTCCTCTTCATTTTGCAGATAACTTTGCTCGGTATCTGTGCCAACGCCTTTATTTAGCATTGAAATATAAGGAGAGGTTTCAATTGAGAGAGGTATCAGCTCGCCAAAGGGTAATGCGCAAATAATTGAGATAGCGCAGATGGTGATGACACCAATGAAGTGACGCCCTGAGATCGGTAGTATGCCGGTATTTTTTTCAACGGCAATATAATCCTCACTTTTACGG
>CAVHVI010000071.1:0-10150 GCA_963639245.1 Bacteroidaceae bacterium | reverse complement strand
TTTTAAATAAAGTAATTAAGAGGTTATCAAATGCAAAACTCTTTATTTAACCTAAACGGTAAGCAGGTTAATTTATTTGACATTGAAGGTAAGAAAGCCATCGTTACCGGTGGTACTCGCGGTTTAGGCTATGGCATGGCCGAGGGCTTGATGGAGGCTGGCTGTGAGGTTGCCATCGTTGGTACCTCTGATAAGGTCTTTGAGGTTGCTAAGGAATTTGCAGAGCGTGGCTTTAAGTGCCACGGCATCAAGGCTGATCTTTCAAAGCGTGAAGATGTCTTCAAGTGCTTTGATGACTGCATGGCAGCTTTGGGTGATTTGGATATTTTAGTCACCGCTCATGGTATTCAGCGTCGTCACAGCGCTGAGGTCTTCCCTGAGAATGAGTGGGATGAGGTTATCAACGTCAATTTGCACTCTGTATTCTTCCTCTGCCAAAAGGCTGCTAATGTGATGCTAAAGAAGGGCTATGGCAAGATCATTACCATCGCCTCCATGGTTTCTTGGTTTGGTGGTCAGACCGTTCCTGCATACACTGCTGCTAAGGGCGGTGTAACTCAGCTTACTAAGGAATTGTCAAATGACTGGATCGCCCGTGGCATCAATGTTAACTCCATTGCTCCAGGCTACATGGCAACTAAGATGAACGAAGCCTTGCTTGATAAGGCAAATCCTCGTTACCAGCAGATCACCGATCGTATTCCTGCTCACCGTTGGGGTACCGGCGATGATATGAAGGGCACCGTGATCTTCTTAGCATCTCACGCCTCTGATTACTTAGGTGGCGCAATCATTCCTGTTGACGGTGGTTACCTCGTTAAGTAATAAGATTTAGGCTTATCCTAGCTCTTAAAACTAATCATAAATTCTCTATGTCCTTGTAAATCGGTCGCTTAGGTGGCCGATTTTTTTAGGTGAATAGGGCTTGAATGTTTCTTTTAGTTAGTTTGATTGTTAGAATTACGTGAACGTTGCGTAAAGATTGCGTAGTTATCATCAAAGCATCACACGTGACCTATTAATTTTTGGAAGGAGCGATATCAACATGGTCCATATTCGTCCTGCAACTGTAGCCGATGCCCCCGCATTGCTGGAGATTTTAAAGCAGTACATCGAAACCCCCATTACCTTAGAGCATAAGCTTCCTACCTTAGATGAAATGGCTGAAAAGATTGCCGTTAGATCTAAGAATTTCCCCACTATCGTGATCGAAACTGAGGATGGTATTGTAGGTTATGCTTTTGCCAACCGTAATGCTGTAAAGTCAGGTCTATCATGGAATGCTGAATTACGCGCCTTTGTCCGTATGAATCAGCGTGGTCATCATTACGGCACTAAGCTTATGACCGTTTTGATCGATCTCTTAAAGCTACAGAATGTACGTAACGTCTATTCAAATGTTACTGAGGGTAACCCGCGCTCTGACTCTTTGCATAAGAAGCTTGGCTTTACCATCTGCGGCGTTTTGCACAAGAGCGGCTTTAAAAATGGTCGTTGGCTTGATGTTGAAGTCTTTGAGAAGCGTATTTGTGATGAGGACTTTACTGAAGAGCCTGCAAGTTTCATCCCCGCATCAGAGGTCGATCCGGCAGCAATGGAGGAGATCTTCAAATCCCACGAGGCTGATGAAGACTAATCTTTGTCTTTAGCTAAAGACAATATAGAAGGGGGAAAATTCTTTCCTCCTTTTTTGTGCGTGGCTGTTGCGCCAAGCGCGCGCTTTTCATAAAATTTACGTTTGTCGTGCTAGGGGAAAAATCCCCCTTATCCACAGGATTTATTAAGTTTAGGAGTTTTTGCCATGTTCAATATGGGCAATATGATGAAGCAGGCTCAGATGATGCAGGAGCGCTTGCAGAAGGTTCAGGAAGAAATTGCATCCATGGAGATCACTGGCGAATCCGGTGCCGGTATGGTGAGAGTCACCATGTCTGGTAGCCATGAGGTACGTAAGGTTACCATCGACGATTCTATCGTAGGTGAGGATAAGGAGATGTTAGAGGATCTTTTGGCAGCTGCCTTTAATGATGCTAATCGTCGTGTTGAAGAGACCTCTAAGGAAAAGCTTGCCTCAGTAACTGGCGGCATGCAGTTACCTCCTGGCATTAAGTTCCCCTTCTAATTGCTAAAAAGGCTCTTTTGATTAGAGCCTTATTTCACACTATGTCATCAAGTGCTCATTTAGACAAGCTTATTGAGGCACTACAGGTTATGCCTGGTATTGGCCCCGTAAGCGCCGCGCGTATTGCCTATTATCTACTCGATCAAAAAAGGGCAGAGGGTATGGCTATGGCAGATATATTAAAGGAAGCACTTGAGCATATCTCTTTATGTCCAAAATGCCATAACTATACGGATGTTGAGGATCAATGCTGTAGTTTATGTGAGGATCCTAGACGTCAGGACAAGGGCATAGTCTGTGTAGTTGAAACTCCGCAGGATGTCGAGGCTATCGAGAGCTCAGCAAGCTTTAGAGGCTTGTACTTTGTCCTTCATGGCCATTTATCGCCCTTAGATGGCATAGGTCCTAGTGAGCTAGGACTTGATGTTTTGGCAAATCGTCTCTCCTCTGGGGATGTAAAAGAGGTGATCTTGGCGCTCTCGCAAAGCGTGGAGGGCGATGCCACCGCGCAATATATTGCAGCTCTTGCTAAAAACTATGGGGTAATAACCTCCAAGGTTGCAACTGGAGTTCCTATAGGTGGAGATATCAGATCAACTGATGGTTCAACTTTGGCAACCTCAATTGAGAATAGACGCACCTTTTAAACGATCAGGCTTTGCTGTTATCGCGTATCTTTAGCTTACCTAGTACTAAGCATTATCTGATTAAACTCGCTATTTTTTAGCTAAAAGTCTTTATATAACAAATAGATAGTTGCAATTCTTGCCATGTTTGCAAAGCTTATGCAGGCCTGAGATTTTAACTTTTGCCTCCTTACTCCTCCCTTCAAGCTAACTTGCACCATCTAAAGTCTCTATGAAAAGTTGAAGATTTTTTAATCTGAGTCTTTAAATTTTAAAAAGCTATCTCCATGTATAGGAACAGATAAGAAAACAAGGTTTAAAAATTAAAGGAGATTGATTATGGCTTTTTTAACTAGTTCAAGAAATAGCGCTCCTACTATTTTTGATATCTTTAACCGTCCTTTGTCAGATTTTGATTTCACTGGTCGTGCTGCCAAGGAAGCAAACTTTGAGGTTGATGTGAGGGATATGGGCAACTGCTACGTGCTCGAGGCCGATCTTCCTGGTACTAAGAAGGAAGACATCAACTTAAACTTTGAAGAAGGTGTTTTGACCGTTAGCGCTGTGCATCATGCTCAGGAAGCTCAAAAGAGCTCTCAGGATCAAGATGGTGAGGAGCAACAAGCCGCTCCTGATGATAGTGCTACTGGTACTTATTTGATCCGTGAGCGTTTAGGTGGTACCTATGAGCGCTCCTTCCGCTTCCAAGATGCCGATGCCGAGGCCATCAGCGCCAGCTTTGAGGACTGCAAGCTTACGGTAGTACTTAAGAAGCAACAGCTACAAAAGGGCAGACAGATCACTATCGCCTAATTGCTAGAAATTAGCCAAGCAAAAATCAAACTTAAAAACGGGAGCAAAGAAATAAGTTCCCGTTTTTTATTGCATGCTCGCAATAAGCGCTTCATAGCGTTCACGCTCGGCTACAAGCTTTTCCCCGTAAATTTCAAGGTTATCAAAGTAAGCATCATCAAGCCTGCCTATTTTTCCTGTAAGTCTTTTTAGTAGCTTAAATGCAGGAGTAAGCTCGGTTATAGAGAGCTCTGAGAAAAAGTGAATATCCTTTGAGTTGGCAGCTACTGCAAGATACAGTGCCGCGCCTAGGATCCTCGGCTCCATTTTTTTAGTGGTGTGCCAAAGATGATGCTCCTCGGTGCCAAAATAATTGCCATCTGGAACAAAGAAAGAACCATCTGTTAGATCTACATCAATGGATCTCTCACCCTCTCGTTGCCATCTAGGAGCAATATCCTCACACTCTGCAGGAGGCTGTACTAGCATATGCCAGCCTGGTGCTAGAGCTTTATAGGAAAAGGGCTCTAGATCCTCTTCCCTACAAATGCCACAGAGGATTTGTGCACAATCAAAGGTTGCCTCATCATACTCATCGCCCTTGATCATGCCGTAAAGTCCCTGAATTACAGGAAGTTTTCTTGGGGATAGGTAGGAGAGCAGATCAAAGCTATCATCGGCTGCCAAACGTAAGACCTTTTGCGGAACATTGAGTCCTTGCTCTTTTAAAAGATCACCTAGTCGACGAAAATTTAAGGTATAGAGCACATCGGTTTTAAATCTTTTATCAGGATCCTCACTGTTAGTTTCAAAGCGATGCTCTGTTTTATCAAGGATCTTTTGCTCAGTAAGGCTGTTAAGCGCTCTTTGAATATCATCCAAAGAGCGTCTTAGCGTACGTGAGAGCTGCACTAAATGCTGTCTTGCATTAAAGGGAAAGGTCGACTTTTGTGCATACCAATACAGTAGATAAGATAGGGTCAGTGCCGTGATGGAATTTTGCTCGCCTGCGGGAGCAAAAAGCTCAAGCTCTGGGTAATAGGGTACACGGGTGATCCCACAAATATTGTCTGACATGGCAAGCTCCTTGTGCTGTAGAGTCTATTGTACTTATTTTGCGCTCGTATTTAAAAATGTCTTTGACAGCTCAAGGATCATGATGCATGAAACGAGGGCCTCTTTTTGGAAAACTTAGGCTTATTTATGCTCATGGTAGGAGGTAAGAAGAGGAATTGTTAACTCTAGCTTTCAGGATGATTTTCTTTCCAAAACATAGCTAAAATCCTCTGTCGTTAATTCAAAGACTGTGAAAAATGGCAACTCCCACATAACATCCAAAAAATTAATGAGTGTCTAAATTATAGTGACAGGCGCATTCTACTGGCTTTTTTCAGTTTTACTGACGCGCTATTTATAACCAAGAATGTAGAATTATAAAAAAACTACTTCACAAATAAGAAAAATTGATTTAAGCTATAACCATAGTTTGCAAGGAGAAAGAATAAATACCTTGCAAAATCTTGATAATATGAGCTTTAACGTAAGATGTTTACGTATTGGAGATAAAAATGAATAAGCTTTCAGTTTTTGCAGGCGTTCTTGCCTTAGGTGCTTCTTTGTTCTCTTTTAATGCTAACGCTAACGAGACTGTAACCGTAGGTGCTACCCCTGTGCCTCATGCCGAAATCCTCGAGTTTGTGAAGCCTATTTTGGCCAAGGATGGCTATGATTTGAAGATCGTTGAGTTTAACGATTATGTGCAGCCTAATTTGGCAACTGATGATGGTCAGCTTGATGCTAACTATTTCCAACACATTCCTTATCTTGATTCCTTCAATCAGGAGCATAACCTTACTCTAAAGAAAGTAGCTGGTGTACATATTGAGCCTATTGCTCTTTATTCAAAGTCCTTAAAGAACTACAACGATATTAAGGAAGGCGGTCTAGTTTCAATTCCTAACGATCCTACTAATGGTGGCCGTGCTTTGTTGCTTTTACAAAAGGCAGGACTTATTACCTTAAATGATCCTACCTCTATTACCTCTACTACCTTAGATATCAAAGATAATCCTAAGAAGCTTAACTTTAAGGAGCTTGAGGCTGCTCAGTTACCTCGTTCCTTAGATGAGGTTGATTTGGCTGTGATTAACACTAACTTTGCTATCGGTGCCGGCCTCAATCCTTTGAAGGATGCTATCTTTATCGAAGATAAGGATTCCCCTTATGTAAACGTCTTAGTTGCCTCTGAGAAATCTCAGGATAAGGCTGGTGTTAAGAAGCTTGCTGAGGTCTTGAATTCTAAGGAAGTTTCAGACTTCATCATCAAGAAGTATGAGGGTGCAGTGATCCCTGCTTTCTAAAAATATCTACTCCTTAGGCTATAATTTAGGGTGTCTTATGACACCCTTTTTTAACTTAGCTATCTTGCCTATTTATTGACATGCCTGACATTACCTTTGATTACAAAAGCTTTTTAAAAACAGTGCCTAATAGACCAGGCTCTTATCGAATGTACTCAGATGAGCAGACTGTCATTTATGTAGGAAAAGCAGCCGATCTAAAAAAAAGACTTTCATCTTATTTTCTAAAGCAGGTAGGAGCAAAGACTGCCGCGCTTATTAAGCACATTCATCATATTGAATTTACAGTGACTTTCTCAGAGGCTGAGGCCTTGATCCTAGAGAACGAGCTCATAAAGAAATATCAGCCACACTACAATATTCTGCTACGTGATGATAAGAGCTATCCTTATTTGCTTTTGACCAAGGATAAGCATCCTGGTTTGTTTTTTCATCGAGGAGCTAGGCGCAAGAGTGGGGATTATTTTGGACCATATCCTGATGTCTCGGCCGTGCGTGAAAGCCTTAAGCTTATACAAAAGCTTTTTCCGATAAGACAGTGTGCCGATAATGTTTATGAGCATCGATCACGGCCTTGTCTTATGGCACAGATTGGAAAATGCTTAGCTCCCTGTGTCACCATGACTCCTGATCAGGAGGAAAACTATAGGGCTCAGGTTGAAAATGTGCGCATGTTTTTAAAAGGACAAGATCAAGAGCTCTTGCAGTCCCTACGCAGTCGCATGGAGAGTTTATCCTCCGAGCTTAAATTTGAAGAGGCGGCTGTAATTCGCGATCAGGTCTTAGCCTTAAGAAAGGTTCAAGAGCAAAACTCAATTTCAGGGGATCTAATGTTTGATATCGATGTAGCCGCATCGATAGTCAAGGAAGGAATGTCCTGTGTCCATGTGCTATTTATTCGCCATGGTCGCATTATGGGTACTCGTTCTTATTATCCAAAGCTTAGCGTCAGTGAGGATGAAAATGATATTTTGGAGGCTTTCTTAACGCAATTTTATCTATCAGATCAGCGCGGGCAAATGTATCCAAAGGAAATAATTACCTCATTGCCTGATAACTATAATGTTGAGCCTCTGCAGGAAGCCTTAAAAAAGGTAGCAGCTAGGGATATTAAGATCCTATGTAATGTTAGATCTGAGCGGGCTAAATATTTAAAGCTGGCGCTTGAAAATGCCAAGGTTTCATTAAATGCCAAGCTTGCCTCAGCAGTTACTGCTAAAAATCGCATCGATGGTCTTGAGCAGTTACTGCAGCTTACGGGAGTACAGCATATGGAATGCTTTGATATCTCCCATACTCAAGGTGAGCTTACCGTAGCCTCCTGTGTATCCTTCAATCGCGAAGGTCCTGATAAGCAGCGTTATCGTCGTTTTAATATTGAGGGGATCACGCCAGGTGATGACTTTGCCGCTATGCATCAGGTTTTAAGTCGTCGTTTTCGTGATCCTGAAGAGGCTAGTGTTCCGGATATTGTGTTTATCGATGGTGGTAGGGGACAGCTACATCAAGCAGAGGAGGTGGTAGCTGAGCTTTTTGCAAATACTAAGGTTAGAGCTCCCCTTTTAGTGGCGGTTGCCAAGGGTGAAGGTCGTAAGGAGGGCTTAGAAACCTTAATTCGAGGCTATACTCATGAGCAGTATCATCTATCCTTAGAGGATCCTGCCTTACAGCTTGTATTGCATATTCGTGACGAATCCCATCGCTTTGCTATTACTGGACATCGTGGTCGTCGCTTGAAGGCGCGTACTCATTCACTGCTTGAGGAAATATCAGGGATCGGTCCTAAGCGTCGTAAGGCCTTACTACAAACCTTTGGGGGTATGCGTGAGCTTATGCGAGCAGGTGTTGATGAAATTAAGAAGGTGCCTGGTTTCTCAGCAGATCTTGCCCAAAGCGTGTATGATTCCCTGCACTCATTATAAAGGGATGGCAGGCCGTCATGATAAAATTTTATATGCCTCCGACTTGGTACTTGGATTTCGCTTTAATGTCCAATGATGGGCTTGTGTGTTAAGTATATTATCTCTTTGTTTGCTAAGCATTTTTTATGAAAGCTTTGGTAGTGCTTGGTTAATAGTTGCGAGTCTGCCCCATGACTCATATAGCATTTTCCTCTTTTTAAATAAAAAGACCTCCCAAAGGAGGCCTTGGTCTTAGACAAGATCTCAAATTTTAAATTTGTTTACTATTGAAACTAGCTCTTGGATCTCATCTACCGATTCAGTAATTTGGGCTGCTATATCTACTGCGTGTTCAGATAATGATTCAGAGGAACTTGTAATATCATGCATGTTAGTTGAAATCTCAGAGGTTGCGGTAGTTTGCTCCTCAGCAGCAGTTGCGATCTGGGTTATTTGAGTGTTAACGGTTGAAACCTCAGATGAGATATTGTGGAGTAGGCTTTCAATGGTGCTTGTTTCCTCAGCCAAAGATCCCATGTTAGTAAGAGAGCTTTGCATAGCAGAGTTGGCATTATTGGCATCATTTTGAATTTGGTTGACCATCTTAGTGATCTCTTGAGTAGAGCTTGAGGTGCGAGATGCTAGGGCACGAACCTCATCTGCAACCACAGCAAAGCCCTTACCTGCTTCACCTGCGCGGGCTGCTTCAATGGCTGCGTTGAGCGCAAGTAGGTTAGTTTGATTGGCAATATCATCGATGGTTTCAACAATGGTGCCAACCTTTTGGGCCTGCTCAACCAAAGCCTGAACCTGATCGGCATCCTTCTTGGTCTTTTCAACCTGAATTTGCAGACCATTGAGTGCGTTTTGTACCTTGTTAACACCATCTTGAGTGATGGAGTCAGTGGCATTAGCTGTTTTGGCAGCTATCTCACAGTTCTTAGCAATATCTGCGGTGGTGGATACCATTTCGTCGGCAGCGGCAGCAACGGTTAGGGAATGATTCTGAGAGCTTTGGGCATTCTCACCCATTTCCTTGGAGGCATCGTTGATAAGCTGCATGGTCTCATGAAGATGATCGGAGACCTTTTTAACGGTACTAATGGATTCAGCTAACTGATTACGAACATTTCCAAGTGCAGTTATAAGCTCTCCAAATTCATCTAGGCGTTTGGTTTCAATATTGCGTGAGAGATCGCCTTTTGCAAGGAAGGATGCTTCATTAACTGCATACTTTAGTGCTGAAATAAAGCTTGATGACAGGTAAATTGCAATCAAAATACCAATTAGTATTACGGCACCGGTAACTGAGGCGATCACGATGATAGGGGTAATACTTGCAAGGGAGTGCACATCAGTCTTTACAGTCTCAAGATTAATATTGGCAAGCTTAGTTAAGACCTTTTCAGAGGCATCAATTGCAGGGTATACCTTTTCAGAGAAAATCTTGCGGGCATCAACGCTATATCCCTTTGATAGGCAAGGATACATTTCATCGCTATAGGCCTTCAGGAACATGGTGATTTCATTTTTGATGATCTCAACGTCCTCGCCGTGAGAGCTATTATTAAGAGCTGCGATATCCTCATAGAGCTTAGCAATAAGTGTATCTGTATTTTGTGCAGATTCCTTGGTGAAATTTGTGAGTGCGGTGTTATAGGAGAAGACTTGCGAGCGGAAGTCATTCATATCTGCGATCACCGTTTGGAGCTTGGTATACTCCTCAGTTAGCTGAAAGTTAACTTCATCTGCAACCTGTTTATTCTTATTAACACCTAATAGGGCGGTTACAGATATTACGCAGGTAAGCAGGATCACTAATAAAAATCCGCAAATAAGCTTAGCTTTGACGGATAGTGAACGACTAATGCTCATAACGACCTTCTCTTAATAGTAAAAATCTTAGCATCAATATTAACGACAGCTTTGGTGTTGACTTTGGTAGCTAGAGATATAAATGTGAGATCTGATACAAAAAGCATACAGATAATGCTCTTGTATTCTAGCGCAGATAGCGTAATCCAAAGAGCAAAGCTGACCTTTTAAAGGTGGATTTGCAGGCATTTTCATTAAGATTGAGAGCTAGATCAAAGGATGAGGCTTAGCCTCTTTAAATTGATTGCTAAAGATAAGTCTAGCATTGAGACAATAAACAGATAAAACAGCTAAAATATCAGTATAAACGTAATCTGTCTTTGACAGCTTTTAGATACCGTTGCATTGCTGACAAATAATTTTTTCTTGGGGAAAGGATCATGGAAGATAAAAAATTTAATGAAGATTTGAAAGATTTACTTCCTTTGGGAGTCAATGAATTTGTTGAGTTACGCAATGATCATAGTATTTATG
>CAVHVI010000070.1:8094-10272 GCA_963639245.1 Bacteroidaceae bacterium | reverse complement strand
CACCTGAATTAAAGAAATCTAGTAACATTTTCAAGTCTGCTATTTGATCTCTAATGACCGCACCATCATCGGTATCAGCAACCGGTCTTCTATGCGGGAAGGTTTCTACCATGATCTCCTCTGAAAGAATGTCGGTATTATTGGCAATGGCATCCTCAATTGAGGTAAAGGAGCTATGGGCCTTAAGTCTTAGATTATGCGAATTGTAAATTAGGGTATAGCCTGCAATTCCGGTTACTCTATGATAAGGACGAGAAAAGCCTCCATCGATCACAAGTAGCTTACCATTACCACGAATGGCACTCTCCCCCTCTTTAACCTTAACAGGAGTATGGCCATTGATAATGTGTCCATTTTGCGGATTTAGTCCAAACTCTCGCAAGATGAGTTTGCAGATCTCCTCTGAATAATAGAGTGAATAGTAAGGATTTCTTGGCTCCTCTGAGGCCTCTTTTTCCTTTACAAAGGCATGCTCAAAGGTTTTAACTACTCTTCCTGATAAGGGTGATTTCTCGCCACACCATAGATACCACATGAAATCTAAGCTATCTTTAGTGCCCTTACTAAAGGCCTCACGCGCGCGCTTATCGCAGTAATCAAGATAAGCTTTGCCAGATAGGTATTCGCCGTTACACAAAAGCTTTTCAAAGGTACCGTCGGCCTTAAAAGGGATACAGCCATGAAAGAGCAAATTACCATTGCAGATCCTATACATGGAGCCATGAGAGTAGATAAAGGAGATATGCTTTTTAAGACGGCTTGAGTCCTTAAAGGATAAGACGAGATCGTCAATAACCTCTTGCTCCTCGGAGGTCAACTTACAGGAGTTGCCCTCGCTTAAGGTAGGGAAATCATGGGTAGTAAGCGTCCACTCCTTACCATCAATAACTACCACTCCACGCTTGGCATCTACATGATCGAGGATCAAACGATTTTGCAGACAATACTCAGGATGACGACGAATGATCTGCTCATGAAGCTTAATGGCGATCACGGCAATGGCCTTCTCCATAGGCAAAATGCCATCATCCTTGCCATAAAACTTATCGGCAAACATGGCAAGCTTGCGCAAGGAAATACCGTAGCCGCGTTCTAAAAGCTGGAAATTCTTATATCTAACGTTGTTTCTGACCGCAATAGCACAGCAGGCAGGAGAGCCACAGGCAGCTCCCATCCACAAAACATCATGATTGCCCCATTGAATATCAAGATTATGATGGCCCATCATGAGATCGAGTACCTTATCAGGAGAGGCACCTCTGTCAAAGATATCACCGACTATATGAAGTCTATCCACTGCCAAGCGCTTAACTAAGGTACATAGAGCTTCAATAAAGGCTCCTGCTGATCCGGTATCTATCACGCTATCTAAAATACGACGATGATAGATGGCACGGGTATGCACCTCATCTTCCTTTGCATGCATCAGCTCATCAATGACGAAGCGAAATTCATGCGGTAGCGCCTTACGCACCTTCGATCTGGTGTATTTAGAGGAGAGGTAGGTTGCAAGAATGATGAGATCTTTTAGCACCGTTCTAAACCATTCACTATCTCCATCAATTGCCCGAGTTGAGCGCTCTAGCACCTGCTTTGGGTAATAGATCAGTGTGCAAAGCTCATTTTTTTGCTCATCTGACATCTTGGTAAATAGCAGATTAACCTTATCGCGTATCACTCCCGAGCAGTTATTTACAATCTGCACAAAGGCCTCATACTCACCATGGACATCGGAGACAAAATGCTCGGTGCCCTTAGGCAGGTTTAATATAGCTTGCAGATTGATAATTTCGGTGATAACCGCATAGCGATTAGGGAAATCCTTGGAGAGCTCGCGCAAATAGCGTAATTTCAGTGCTTCTTCGGACATATTGCGTTCCAAAACAGAAAAGTAGTAATAGTATTATCTTCATATTATTTCAGAATATTTTCTTGAAAACCGCAATCAATATCGCAAAATAGCACGCAGTTGCGCACAGCTAATGCAAAATATCTAAAACCTAGGCTTAAAAGATCAATGATGGACAGCCCTTATCGATACCTGCACTAGCTTTACTTACAAACTTCCTTTTTACTTCCTATTCAATTCCTAAGTAAGTTGTCCTAAAATTCACCCGTTATTTTTTCTGGCAACCTAATTTATGGTTCTTAAGCCTAAGCTCTATTATTATGACTATT
>CAVHVI010000070.1:0-8084 GCA_963639245.1 Bacteroidaceae bacterium | reverse complement strand
TGACTATTCTTCAAATTACTGTTCTTGCTATCATTCAAGGACTTACTGAGTTTCTTCCTGTATCCTCAAGCGCTCATCTTATTTTGCCCTCACAATTATTAGGCTGGAGCGATCAGGGAATAGGATTTGATGTCGCCGTCCATATCGGCACATTGCTAGCAGTAGTACTTTACTACCTCCAAGATCTTGTAAACATCACCACCCATACCTGTGGCTCTTTAGTCACCCACAAGATGACACCTAACGCCCGTATCGGCTGGTGCATGATCCTAGCAACCATTCCTGCAGGAGTCTGTGGTATTTTATTTGAGAGCTATATCAGCACTAGCTTAAGAAGCGTTGAGGTTATTGCCTGTACTACTATTGGCTTTGGTTTGCTCTTAGGAGTGGCCTCATATTTTAATCGCCATAAGATCTGGCGTAATATGAACTCTATTCAAGATAGACGCACAGATTCCCTACGCTCAATGAGCATTGGTCAAGCCATAGTTATTGGCTGTGCACAGGCCCTGTCCTTGATCCCAGGAACCTCCCGCTCAGGCATTACGCTCACGGCAGGTTTATTTTTGGGCTTAAAGGCTGAGGCTGCCGCCAGATTCTCCTTCCTGCTCTCAATTCCCATCATCTTAGCCTCAGGCCTTTTAGAGTGCTTAAAGCTCTATAAGCATCCTGAGCTCTCTGGGGCTAGCTTAACTGATATGTTAATTGGCGGAGGCTTATCCTTTGTAATTGCGCTTGCCGTTATACATTGGTTTATGCGCTATATAGCAAAATCAGGCATGACTATCTTTGTGATCTACCGTGTATTGCTAGGCATTAGCCTGCTCTTGCTCTTCTAATCTTGCCGATTTTCAAGGTCGTAGTAACTTTATCTGCGGCCTTTTTATCATCTTCCCACAAGAAAGACTACTAGCGCTTATAAAAAAATCATCTCCTGTGGGAAACTTTAAATTTACCTTTCCTTTATAGCCTCAGCAAAATTTAGCCTTAAGCTTAAATAAATCCCAAATAAAAGCCAACTTTGGCGCATTTTTTGCTTTTATTGACTAGAGTCATCTCTCCAAACTTTACTGCCTACTTCCTATCAAAGCTTTAAAAATATTCCCAAGGTGGGATAACGCTTAGACCACAACAGCAACTTAAATAGTTGCAAAAAACATCCATTGTGATGACAAGCGCAAGAAAAAGCGCTTCTATTAAGCTTGCTTATTTTTTATCAAAAATTTCAGAATTACAAGAAAAATCAAGCAATAGCATAGAAATCGCCTTCCCCTACCTATGCTAAATTTTTGTGGAAAAATTGTTAAAAGTTGTGGGTTAACTGACAAGCTTGGGAATTAATCCCCTTCATCGCTTAAGGGCATATCACAATGAACCGTGCCGTCCTGTTGCGTGACACAAAGGCTACTTTTGCCATTGCTTATCACTATGCGCTGTTTGACGGCTGTATTAGGACGGCCCTTGCTATTTAGCCTTAAGGAAGAGGTGCTCTGAGAGCTTTTGAGGGTGATCGAGGAGTCTTTTTTAATTTCCAAAGTGGGATCGGCAAAGGAGGAGATCGGCAAGGAGAGTAGCATCAAGACGCAAACAAGACTTTTCAAACGGCTCATACTCTCTCCTTAAAATATCATCTAGCTATTCTTTCAGGAAAGCTTCAGCATTATCCATGCCTAAAAGCTTCATATCCAAGATGAACTGCTCCTTACTATAGGAGCCATCCTTAGGAAATTTCAAACGCGCAATCTCCTTTGGATGCTCGACATCATAGGCCTGATTGAGCTTATCCTGCGGATCCTCTGGATCGCCTCTATCTTTGGTGCACACGCTCTCATCATGCTTAGCCCAGATCATGTAATCATAGGAATACCAAGGAAAGACATAGTTACAGGCGCGTCTTATCGAGTGTACCTTATAAAATTTTTGTACTATCAAATTAGCAAAATAGGTCTTTTGCGCTCTTACATCACCAATGAAGAGATACTTTGAGGTCTTAACATGAAAGGGCTTTACCACTAGATCCTTTTTGCCATCAGCAATTTGTGAAGCGATTTCAAAATCACGCGCGCGTCCATCAAGCATAGCCTGATAATAGCCCTGAAGCGTATTAATAGCGGTGGGGATGGTATAGAGCACACATAAGAGACTTAGCGCAACAACACCCTTTTTAGGTAGGATTTCAAGCTCATGCTCTTTGGCATAAAAATAAAGACCTACCAAGCAAGCAGCCGAAAAAATAGTAAAGGGCGCTGTGGAACGATTTGGAAAATTAGGCGATCCCAGCATCACGCTAAGTGAAATAAAGCCGGTTAAAAATAGCCAGAGCACAGCATAAAAGCCAAGCTTATGTTGCTTTATGGCCCCACTCTTTATTATGCGGTAGCAAAGATAGGCAATAGCAATTAATAATGGTAACTGAGTTAGAAGGGTTGAAAAATATATTTTAATGGCAGCTGGCAGATGCCCTAAGAAGGTAAAGCCACCTGACTCCATAGAATCAAGACGTGCGCTATTGCCAGGAGATAACATCAGCAATAAATAACCAATCACAAGGCCCAAGCTTGCGCACACCATCCACGAGCGCAGACGCTTTTTCTTAAAACACCAAAGATCTACCAAAAATACTGCCGCACAGGCTGCAAGTCCGGTGTTCTCATTAGTCCATCCTGCGATCATGCCTAATAAAAACATCAAAAAAGCAAAGACAAGTCCATGCTCCTTATCCTCGGTAATGGCTATGCGAAAGGGTACTAAAAATAACAAGACTAAGCAGGTGGTATAGAGGTAATTGCACGATGAGACCAGCATAAATACCACCTCACCGTAAATTCTAAGACACAGCCACAAGGCCATGGTGACGATTACACAGGGAACAAGCTTTAAACTTTTTAAGCAGGCGATGGGAGTTTTACCAGAACCTAGGCTTATGCAAAGCAAAATTACCGCAAGATAGCAAAGCGCGGTAGTTATAGCAGATACATTCTTACCCCAGAAAAGCAGTAGCTGTGCGATGGTATGCGCTACCGCTCTACCACCCCAATAAAAATAATGCTGCCATTGAGAAGTTACAATATCGCTTAAGGATGTCACCATGGCATCGCTGCCTTGGATCAGCATATAACGATAATCATTTGAAAAATAAGGGATCATATATGCACAAGCTGCAATAAAGATCCCCCAGACTAGCAAATATAAATAAGACTTAGTTCTCATAACAATTTTGCAAAGACTAATTTCGGTCTAAAATATGTGCGCAAGTATAGCGCACAATTAGCATTACAACCTTTTTACATTTAATTTTAAAAATCATGGGTTTAGCAAATCTTCTTCCTAAGAGTCTGCAAAGCGGATTCACTACTGTTCCTAAAAAATGTGGCAATCTTATCGGACTATCGCTTGCAACATGCATTGCAGCCCTTAAGGAGGAAACAAGTAAGAATGTACTTGTAATTTGCGCCGAAGGCTTTGATGCACAGTCTCTAAGTGCCGAGCTTTTCTCCTTAAGCCCGATGAATGAGGTACACTATTTTCCTGACTGGGAAACCCTACCTTATGATCAGCTCTCCCCGCATCAGGACATCATCTCATCTCGCTTAAAGCTCTTAGCCGCCCTGCCTGCGATGCAAAATGCCACCATCATCGCACCCTTAAGTGCCTTGATGTCACGTCTGCCACCACTTTCTTATCTGGGTTCAAGAGCGCTATGCATTAAGGTAGGAGATAGACGTGATATTAAAAAGATGCAACAGGACCTAATTGCTCAGGGCTATTTAAAGGTTGAGCAGGTGCTATCCCACGGTGAATTTGCATCTCGTGGTTCTATCTTAGATATTTTCCCCATGGGCAGTGATATCCCCTATCGCATCGATTTTCTTGATGATGAGGTCGATTCTCTGCGTACCTTTGATATCGATACGCAACGATCTGCCCAGAAAATAGCTGAGATAAATCTACTACCAGCCCATGAATTTCCCTTAGATGATAAGGGCATAAGCGTTTTTCGCTCAAACTATCGCAATGCCTTCCCTGGGGCTAATTTGACATCCCATGCCGTCTATCAGGCAATTTCCAAGGGTGCAGTTCCTGCTGGTATTGAATACTATCTGCCCCTATTTTTCTCACAGATGAGCTCATTTTTTGATTATCTGCCAAAAGATACGGCCATCATTATGATAGGTGATATAGTCAAAGCTGCAGATAGCTTTGATGCTGAAACCCATAAGCGATCTTTAATGTATAGTGGAGACTCAGCTCATCCGCCACTTGAACCATATAAAATATTCCTCTCACCAAGTGAGCTTAATTCCAAAATTAAGCCCTTTAACAATATCTCGCTTTTTAAGGAGACCTTAACTGAGGACGAGCTTGAAAAACGTGGCTGTGGCAATGCGCCCTTTACCAAAATTCCTGATATTGCACTAAATCACCAGGAAAAACAGCCAACCTTGAAATTAGAGAATTTTGTTAAGGAATTTACTAAAAAGGGTGGCCGCGTACTCATGACCGCCATATCCGAAGGACGCAGGCAGGCACTAAGAGATCTCCTTCCTAAGGCATTAATTGATATCACCGGGATCAAGGCAGCCTCAAGCTTTAATGATTTTCTTTTAGCTGAAGATAAGCTCATGTTGACCATAGCCCCCTTTGCAGGAGGCTTTGTCTCTGATGCAAACAAGCTGTGCTTTATCACCGAAAGCGAGCTCTTTGGGCTAAATCAAAGCACACGCCGTCGTAAATCCTCACGCTCAAATCTCTCTGAGGATTCCTTAATTCGCAACCTCGCCCAGCTAAAAGAAGGACAACCGGTAGTTCATATCGATCATGGTATTGGACTTTATCGAGGACTGCGTACCCTAGAGATGGGAGGAGTTAAGGGCGAATATTTGGCAATTGAATACCAAAACGGCGATATGCTCAATATTCCAGTTACCGCTTTGTCACGCATCGCCCGCTATAGTGGCTCTGAAAATCCGCAGCTATCAAGACTTGGTAATGACAGCTGGGAGAAGAGAAAGCGTAAGGCTGCCGAAAAGGTGCGTGATGTCGCGGCCAATCTCTTGGATCTTTATGCAAGACGTGCCGCGGCCAAAGGACGCGCCTTCCCACTTGATGAGCATGCTATGGAGGAATTTGCCTCAGGCTTTGGCTATGAGGAAACTCCAGATCAGGCTCAGGCTATTGCCGCAACTATCAATGATCTTGCCAAAGAAAAGCCTATGGATAGATTAGTCTGTGGCGATGTAGGCTTTGGCAAAACTGAGGTTGCCCTAAGAGCAGCCTTTCAGGTGGCGTCAACGGGAGCACAGGTTGCAGTATTAGTTCCAACTACTATTTTAGCTGAGCAGCATTATCAAAACTTTAAAGATCGCTTTGCCGGTACCCCCATCATAGTTGAGGAGCTATCTCGCTTTAAAACGGCAAGTGAGCAAAAGGAAAGCATACAAAGACTTGCAAATGGTCAAATTGATATCATCATCGGTACCCATAAGCTTCTATCAAAATCCATAAAATTTAAAGATCTAGGCCTCATCATCATCGATGAGGAGCATCGCTTTGGTGTTAAGCAAAAGGAAAAGCTCAAAGAGCTTCGTGCGCAGGTTGATCTCTTAACCCTTACTGCAACTCCAATTCCGCGAACCCTTAATATGGCCATGGAGGGTATGCGTGAGCTTTCTATTATTGCAACAGCTCCAGAGCATCGTCTGGCAGTTAAAACCTTCGTGGCCGAGCATAGCGATCAAACCGTACGCGAGGCGGTGATGCGTGAGCTTCGTCGTGGCGGTCAGGTCTATTATCTGCACAATGACATCTCAACTATCGAGCAGACTAAGGAGCAGCTATCAAAGCTAGTTCCTGAGGCGCAGATCTGCATAGGTCATGGACAGATGAATGAAAAGGATCTGCAAAAGGTGATGCGTGATTTCTACAATCAACGCTTTAATTTATTACTATGCACCACCATAGTTGAAAACGGCTTAGATGTGCCTTCTGCTAATACCATTATTATAGATAGAGCCGATCTCCTAGGTCTTGCACAGCTACATCAAATCAGAGGTCGTGTAGGTAGATCGCATCATCAGGCCTATGCCTATTTATTTACCCCCAATGAAAAGCTCATGTCACGTGATGCCAAGCTTCGTCTTGATGCGCTCTCATCTCTTGAGGAGCTTGGAGCAAGCTTTGTGCTCGCAACTCATGACTTGGAGATTAGAGGTGCAGGTGAGCTCTTAGGTGAGGAGCAATCAGGTCAAATTCAATCTGTAGGCTTTGCGCTCTATTCAGAAATGCTGGAGCAGGCAGTTAAGGCTTTGCAGGATGGCAGAGAGCCCTCACTTGCGGATCTTACGCAAAATGAATGTGACATCGATATGCACATCCCAGCGCTGTTGCCTGATGATTATGTAGCCGATGTTAATACGCGACTCTCTTTATATAAGCGCTTATCTGGCTGCAAGACACCTGAGCAATTTGAAGATTTCAAGGTGGAGCTTATCGATCGCTTTGGCTTTTTACCAAAGAGCACCGAGAATTTATTTGAAATATCAGAGCTTAAGCAGATAGCTACAGCCTTAGGGATAACAAGAATAGTAGGCTCAGAGGCTGGCGGTTTAATTGAACTTTCTAATAATCACAAGCTCGATCCTCAATATATCATCAAGCTTATTACCAGCTGCCGTAATAATGAATACCGCATGTCTGGGCAAAGCGCTCTACGCTATAACCTACCAGAGAGTGAGCAAAAGCCACGCCTTAAGCTTTTAAGACAGCTTCTTTTAGCACTAAGAGCCCATTCAACGCTCAAAGACTAGATAGTGCTCATTAAAAAGCCCCTTACGGGGCTTTTTTAGATTTCTAGATCAGTTCCCAGCTTGGAAGGCCAAGAAGCGGACAAAGTCCATGAGCTGTTTTTCAGTGTCTACACTGCGACCTGAAATTCCTAGCAAAACCAGATCACCATCACCGCCATAGACTACACCTTCAACCTTCATATCATCACACATGAAGGACCAGGCGTTCTCAATGAGATTTGAGAGCACAGGAATAGAGCATCCCATCTGCTCTGCAGCTACGCGTGAATAGGATTCACTATCTAATGGAACCTCTCCACTTTGCTTGATAAGACTTACCGATACGGCAAGCTTGCCATCTTCAGTCATATAAGCAAGAGAATCATCCTGACTTGGGTTAGGCTCTACCGTCCAGCCATGCGGACAAGGCAGAGACTTCTGCATAAAGAAGGAATTGCCAAGACTATCAGTGGTAATAGTCACAGTATCCTCTGCACTTACTACTGCACAAGATGCCATCAAGGCTGCACAAACTAAGGATCTGAACATAAAAATTATTTCACTTTAGCGAAAATGTCGTCAGAGATCACCTGTACATCACGGTTGCCATCAACTGCAACGTACTTGGTCTGTCCCTTAGCTGCCAAATCCTTGTAGAAATCGACCAAAGGCTCGGTCTGAGAATGATAAACATTCAAACGAGCACGTACGGTTTCTTCCTGATCATCAGGACGGGTAACCAAATCCTCACCGGTAACATCGTCCTTGCCTTCAACCTTAGGAGGATTGTAGACAATGTGATAGGTACGGCCAGATGCAAGATGTACTCTGCGGCCAGACATACGCTTGACGATCTTCTCATCAGGAACCTGAAGCTCAACTACCGCATCAATACCAATACCGGCATCAACCAAAGCCTGAGCCTGAGGAATAGTACGGGGGAAGCCATCAAAGAGGAAGCCATTCTGGCAATCATCCTTGGCAATACGCTCTTTAACAAGGCCTAAAATGATGTCATCAGATACGAGCTGACCTGCGTCCATCACAGCTTTTGCCTTAAGACCTAACTCAGTACCGGCCTTAATAGCAGCTCTCAACATATCACCAGTTGAGATCTGAGGGATGGAAAATTCACGGGTAATGTTCTGTGCCTGAGTGCCCTTACCGGCGCCTGGGGGTCCTAAAAGGATGATACGCATTGCTGCTCCTAAAATATTGCAAACACTACAGTAAAACTGCATTTAACATTGCTAATTATACAGCCTAAGATAAAAAAAACATCGCCCTATCAAGCTAGAG
>CAVHVI010000069.1:0-10306 GCA_963639245.1 Bacteroidaceae bacterium | reverse complement strand
GGAAAAATTATGAATGACTTATTTATCTTCTTTTTCTATGTAAGTAACAATTAGATCCTGCAAAAAGTAAAAAGTGCTAGATATGTTTTATTCGTACAGTTCTGAAAATCTGATTAAATAACAATGCACTAGTACAAAAAAATTGCATAATCGCTTGTTTTGTATGATTTCTGGGTAGCTAAAAACCAATCATGAGGTTATGTATGGCTAGACCACAGTGAAAACACTCACGTAGGCTCATCTCTTACGCTTTATTAAGTGCCCGTCCTGCAGTTAGAAACTGCACAAATTTCAAAGGTAGACGCTTTACTAACCACTGATCCCATGCATTTAAAATGGACCGAACTGGTTCTATGCACAATGTTGGCTTAGCATCAATATTAACTGCATATCTAGGACTACGAGAGAACAGATCTTCAACAACATCAGCAGGATACATTGGTCTTGCAAAGCCTGATATAGGATCAATTGCAATCTGATCCTTGAACCAGCGTTGCATGGTGAGCTTAATACCATCAAAATCACACACGTCTGATGAGACTAACTGACGCCATGGTTCTCTAATAGCATTGTCAGACATAGCTGCAGGTCTTCTTTTTGATGGAGACTGAAATACGAAATCAGATTGAATTGCATTTTTGGACTTTAAGTATTGTAAAAGCTCCAGCATTGGCTCTGTAATAGGCTTAATGAAGTACTTATCAGTATGTTTACCCGTAAGACTTTTAACGGGTAGCTTCAAGGTCTTAGTTTCAAAATCAATAAGAGTCCAGCGCATCTGACTGAATTCGCTGAATCGAAAGCCTGTTAAGAAACACATCAGATAAACTGGCTGGTACACAGAGCTGGCCTTTGCTAAAGGCTTTACGACCTTGGTAATAAAGTCATCAGCGGATAATGGATCACGATGTGCAGGTCCCTGCTTGGGGAAAGGACTGTCGCGGTGTGACAGCAGATCTGAGATCGGGTTAAAGGGAATGAGACCTTTTTCGTAGGCACAGCGAAGCATGTTATTCAAAAGATTTACGGCAAGATGTTTGTTATTAGGAGTTTGCTCAATCATTTTGATATTAGAGACTATAAGATCACGGGTAAGCTCGCAGAGCTTGTAGTCATGTAATGGATAAAGGGTAGTCTTCATCAGGATCTTGAAGTTGTTGCAACTGATCTTGCCTAAATTGCGGGAGGTCTTCATTTCCTCCAAGAACGGATCAAGGTACTGAAGTACGGTAGGGCAGCTGGCTTTTTCTTCTTTTACAATTTTCTCATTATCCTGCAGCGCAGAAATCTTTTCAGATGCAGTTTCGTAATTAACGGAAGCGTAGTCACCAAGTAAAATCTTTTTATCATTGACGCGTGCATACCAGGCAGCCTTGCCAGTTCCTCTATTTACGATTACATACAGACCACCACCACAGTTATATGAAGCTGATGTACCTGTTATCGATCCCTGCTTAGCTTTCGTTACGAGATCGTTGACCTCTACTTGAATGACTTCAAAAGATTTGCGTTTTAACATTTTGTATAAAAGCCTCCTTACTGGCTGCATCTTGAGATAAAGCTTTTTCCGGTTTTTCCGTTTTTCCGTTTTTTTTCCGTGCTTTTTCCAGAATGTAGTCGTTTTCTAACACAACTGCAAATGTGAGAATGTTAGAAATGAGGTCATTTAAAAAATTGCTTATAGAAGGGATTTTTTGAATTTTTAGGTTAAGAGAATGGCTTATTTATCGGATTTGATTGAGCACTTGAGGACGCAATAGACATAAAAAAAGCACCTCAGAATAGGTGCTTAGATGGCGGTGAGATCGGGATTCGAACCCGAGATACGCGTTAACGTATACACGCTTTCCAGGCGTGCTCCTTCAGCCACTCGGACATCTCACCGTTGTTCACGGAACGGTGCTCATTATAATGATAATTCTTGATATTGCAACTGTTTTTTTAATTTTTTTCAAAAAAAATTTAGCGTCATGTGTACTCATGTTCCATTAATATCAAGCAAAATAGCATTTATTCGCCGTTTTGTCCCATATTAATGATGAAGCTTATAGCGCAGTCTTACGACACCTCCCTTGAGTGCTTTGCATTCTTTAAGCTCAAGTGAGACATCATGTGCAGGATAGGAATCTTGAGGCCCCTTAAATTCAAAAATTGATTTGACTCCAGATAAACCGTCAATACCAGGATAGATTACAACGACTAGCTCATCGATAAGCTGAGCATTTAGAAAGCTACCGTTTAAAGTGCCGCCACCTTCTAGCACCATTTTATGTAGACCAAAGTCATCATGTAGCGATTTTAGGGCCGCTTTTACATCAAGCCCATCATCGCCTGCGAAGGTATAGGATATTTCATGCTCTCTAAGAAAACGCAGATATTCCTCGCTTACACATTTTTTTCCTAGAACCACAATGATGTTACTTTCATAGAGCTTATTTGATTTATAGGCAAGATTACCTGCAAAATCAAAAATTGCGGTCATCATCACCTCATCACGCACTCCACGGAAAACTTCAGTGCTTGTGGGAGCAGAATAGGCCTTGCGCGGAGTAAAGATCTCTGGTTTGAAGAAGGCCTTAGCGGTATTCATACCAATAAGATTGCCCTCAGGCTTAAGCTCATTGAGTGTTTTGTAATAAATGGAGCTTACCTCTTCATGACTGGCATTAAAAAGTCTGCTCCAACGATCCTTATCTAAGCGACCATCTACAGAGCATTCCATAAGGCAGGTAATATAGGGGGTAGACATCGGTACTCCTTAAAAAATAAGATCAACTACTGCGGTAGCTGATCTTTGCATTGTATATCTTTTAAGAGCGTACTCCTATTTACTCTGTTTAAATACCGTAGGTACTCCGGGAATTGAGAAGGAGATGGAACCTGCACCAGGATGGCTGATGAACAGTGAGCCAACAATTCTAGGAAGTCCTGCTGAAAGCGCATGAATGAAGATCGCAGTAAACAGCACTACACAGCACTCCTGCAGAGAAATGGTCTCATCTAAGGTGGTTAATGATTGCAATATCCTGTCAAGAATTGAAAAGCCTATATTGCACACGAGGATCATGGTCATAAGCTCACAGGCTAGTGAAAAGGTGATCCTAAGGTAGTTTACGGCAATATAACGCGTGACATTAAGCGCGCCAAAGCCTAATACAAATACTCCAATAATGCAGAAAATATAGGAGCATAGATAGAGCGTGATGTAGCGCACGGTGACTAAAAACATCACAATATAGAAAATTAAGATCACCGCATTGATCATAATTGATACCGGGATGCTAGATAGGGAGCTTGCCTTATGCTCAGAGAGTGATTGACCTATATTGAAGGTAATATCGAGCATTTCAGAAGGACCTATCCTATTGGTATTAGTAATTGAGATCATGGAGTCTACGATTGATGCACCGATCTCAGCTCCATTTTGTAAGAGGAAATAGAAAAGGCCGGCAATTAGCACAAATTGCGTAAAAACGGCTACAAAGGAGGAGATGGTTTTAGGATTTAGGATAAGCTTTATGCCATGGAGCACGACTGCAATAAGAAGTAGTAGCCAAAAAAGACGTTGGGCCGCGCCTTTTATTGGGTAGATGTATTGCTGAGCTGAGGATAAGAATAGGTTTGTGGAATAGTTTAAGAGCCCATCTGGCGATAAGGCAGCATCAGCATGTGCAGTGCAGGGAAGGGCTATAAATAAAAATAAGATAAAGATCTTAGTTAACATAATCGCTGATCCTCAACTGTAAGTGTGGTGATTGTACGTAATGTCCGCCCTCAAGGATCTGACGTGATCCCTCCTCTTGGGCAATTGCGAGGGTATGAGCGTTAGCGCTTTCATGCGCCTGAATTTGTAACATGGTATTAATGCCGTTATTTAGATCAACAAGTGAGGCTGCAGAGGCGGCATTAACCTTGGATAGAGCATCAAGACCAGAGCCTAGGCCTTCAGCTGAGCGAGCCTCAAAGGATAGCGATTCGAGCATTTGAATTTTAGTGGCGATGGTATTTTTACTAGCCTCAGCGTTTTGTACGGCACGGGTCGCAATTTCTACTGATTTAGTATCCATAGTATTTAACACATCGCGAAAGGAGCAGTTTTTATTGGACTGGCGACATTTTTGCCAAGCCTCAGCTTTTTTATAGGATGCAAGGTAGGCGTTAAAGGAGCCGTAGCTATCCCAAAGAGATTGTGAGGCCTGCAAAAGCCCGAGACTGTTTTGATTGAGGGTATTGATATTATTCCAGGTTTGCGCGTTAGGACGGCGGTGATCAATATCTGCAAGATCCATGGCAGTATCGGTTTGGGCAAGCAGAATTTCTGCCTGCTTGCTGTTTTCATTGGACCATTGTCGTAGCGTGCTAAGCTGGGCGCTCATTTTCTCTGAGATATCCCTAAGTAGCCTAGTCTGATCATCTGCATAGCAGCTAGTAGTCATAAAAATAAGAAAAAAAAGCATGCTTTTTTTCATAGAATTTACGCAAGAGCTATTGCGTCCTCCTAAGTTTGAGTAATAAATAGTTTTAACCATTGATGGCAAAGTCTGGCGATCCCCATGGCGCGTTAAAGTAAATATCCTTAGCCACTGCAACTGAGAAGGAGTAACCAGGCTTTACATTTAATGTAGGGGATAGGGATAGATTTTTTTCAATTACCTTAGCTAGCACCGATCCTAAGGAGGATGTTGCTGCTGAGTTTAGTGCCTCACCATATTTTTCCCGGCCGGTGGCATCATAATGCTTGCTTTGACTTACGCTCACGCCGGCACTTACGGCTGAGAGCAGTAGTGCTGAGCCTATAACCTTCATAAAATGAGAATCTACGTCAGCATCAAAGCCGGCGCGTCCATCATCACTTTGTCCTGGCATCGCACCTAGATCTAAACTTGAGCCATCAGGAAAGAGCAGTCTTTGAAAGCCTATAAAGACGCGCTCCTCACCATAGCCTGGGGATGCTCCATACTCACCAGTGATCCTTGTGCCCTTGGGGATTAATACCTCAGTACCGGTTACGGAATCGAGGACATCAACTGTAGTTTGCGCGGTAACGAGTCCTGGTAGATCGGAATTTATTGCTGAGGTGAGCATGGCAGGGATCACACTGCCTTGTCTTAAGCACCAGGGTCCTTTTAACGCCTCAACCTTTGATGAGAGCTCATAGCTTCCACCTTGATTAAATACCTGATAACTACTTAGAGTGCGGCTTTGCCTTGAGTTTTGCTCATCACTTGATGTTCTTGAGAAGGTATTTTCAATTCTGTTATGAAAGCTATCCTTAATACTAGAGCTACCAGAGTTGCCTGATGCAGAGCTTGACGTATCTGCTTTATTGGCCCCCAAATTTAAGCGCGTGGAGGCATGACGAACCTCATTAAAGCGCTCTTTTCTTTGTATTTTTTCCTCATTTTGTAGTTTGTTTTGTTGCTCAATTTCGCGATCTTGGACTAACTCCTTGTTATCTAAGGCTAAATAATTGTTATAGTCCTGCTTAAACGAGCTTTCGTCTGCAGGTTTAATCCCTTGTAGCTCATTGGCGTATTCATTTGCCTGTCGGGCCTCCTCCTCTAAAGCTAATGCCTTTTGTCTAAGCTCTTCAGGATCGTCTATCTTTAAGGCCTCCTCCTCTTCTTTTTGCAGTCGCTTTAGCTGTTTATCGCCAAGATTGATCATGGCTGAGGTAATACCTATATCACTTTCTTTAATAATTTGTTCACTAGGCTCATCGCGACCTTGGTTAAAAGTAGCGACGCCTAGCACAGCAATTACTACAATAGCTACAAGCAGAACCAATAATATAGGATTTTTTTTAACTGCACCCTTTTGCAGTATGTGATTTGAACCTTCCATGATCTACCCTCTACCCAAGAAAAGTGATCTCACATTCCATGCCTCCATCGCTTGGAGACGTTCTTAAGAGGGCCTTGCGCACTAAGCCGTCAACAATATAGCTATTTCCAGCTAGTCGATAGTTGGCACTTACCTCCTTTTCAGGATCATCAGGATGCTGCAGCATTAAAACAGGCATCGTAAGTGATCCGGTCTTCATGGTGATGATGGTACGCTTGCCATCAAACACTACCGAGCTTGGACATATTTCCTCATCTCCTGAGATTTCAAAATCCTCGCTTCTTGATGCTGAGGCGCTTTTAGTAAGCGCTCGTTGCTCATCTATTTGTTCTACATCATTATTTTCTTGATAGGTGATTGCGGTGTTTTTGCGATTGCTAGCGCTAGTTAGAGGCAGCCTTGTTGAGGTGAAGGCGGAGAACCTATCGTCAGGATACATAAAGCGCACTAGTGGCATGTAATCATTTAAGGAGGAGCGCAATGATAGATGGTAGGCACGGCGATCGGTAGTGACCATAAGTGAGGTTTTAAGATTGCTCTCATAGGGCTTAATGATGATATGCTCAGTAAGATTTTTGCCAGATCCTGAGAGGGCTGAATCCACACTCCAACGTGAGGAGTCTCCAATTTGCGCCCCTAGTATTTTCTCTCCAGGCTCTAGGGCAATATCACAAAGCTCAAGGACGGCACAAACTACGCTGTGATGCCCCTCACCAAAGTTAAATACTACTTCTCCAGGTCTTGAGGACACGCCAGATGGCGAGCGGGCATTGGTGCTTTTTAAGGAGTTTAAGGCTCTTTGCTCCTTTTCATTTGGGATGAAGATATCCGCACCTTGGGCGTAGTTGTCAAAGTCAGAATCAGCCAAAACCTTATCTATAAAAATGCAGGATATGCTTACCAAAATTAGCCATACTTTGTTCATGACATGTGCTCCTAATTTAGCCTCTCTATGCATCCTTGTTATCCTCCTTACCTTTGCTTCTAGGACTTATGACAATCTCGCTTATCCTTATGCCGAGGGGATTTAGCTTTAGACTTTGAAAATCCTTACCAGAGCTTACGAGCTCATAGCTTATGCGCGCACTTAGGTACTGTTGTTTGCTTTCAAGATCGCTACTATTTAAGGTTTCATGCCAGTCAATTTGAAAGCAAGAGTCAGACATGCGCATGATGCCGGTGACCTCGGCATTCACGCTTTTTTGCTTATAGCTTTGCTCGTTATAGAACCTATCAACCACATCTAAAGCAGGAGAATTAGGCTTAAGTCGTGCATATACTGTATGAATAGCGTGCATCATGAGCTGCTTATCTGAGCTCTTAAGTCTTAGCATTTCAATAAAATTACTAAGATCAGATGCTAGTGCAATCTCAGGAATACGTGAGGAACCATGAACATCATCACGCGCGATCACCGCTCCTTGCTTGTCTACCGTAATTACATAGGGGACTATTTGTAGCTTTGATGATTGATGGATGTAGGCTCCAAGTGCTATAAGACCAAAGCAGGATCCTATTAAGGCAATTGACAGTGGCATTAATGTCAGTCTTACCTTATTGAGGAGTAAATTGTCGCTATCAAAGCCAATCTTTGCTTGAGGAGCGTTTTCTTTATTTGCATTTTTTTCCATACTCTATCTCTCCTAGCTAATCTTCTCTTTTGCGGGTAATATTTGCTTGTCATTTGCTGTAAGCTGCATCAAGGCCTCAGCACCAGATTTGGTAAAGATCTTTTTTTCCTCATCAGACAAAATGAGCGAGAACTTGCTGAAGTGATCCTCCTTTTGAATAAAGAGCTCGCGCTTGGATATTGCCTTGGCTATTTGCTCAATTTGCTCGGGATTTAAGCCTGCCTTCTCGTAGGATTTTGATAAATAAGGCTGTGTCGCATCAGGATTAGGTAGATAGATCCTTGTTTTGATGCAATCAAAGATGGCCTCCTCAAAATTGGTGCTTTTAAGATCGCTTAAATTTTGGGTGGCCATAACAACTATGGCATTGTGCTTTCTTAAGGTCTTAAGCCAGGATATAAGCTCCTTTACAAAGACATCATCGCGTAGCATGAGCCAAGCCTCATCTAAGATAATGGCCTTAGGCTTGGAGGTCTTTTCGCACTCGCGCCTTATTTTGCTTAAGAGATGACGTAGCACCATTTCAGATTGCACCGGACGCTCAAGCAAACTTGCACATTCAAAAACGCTAAGATTGCCATTAAAGCCAGGATCTTCGGTGCCATCTAAAATGCCATCGCCGCTATCACATAAATATGGCTTTATCGAATTGGTAAGCTCCTTTGAGCTTGATACATAGTCAGCAAGCGTACTTAAAGTACGCTCATCCTTAGAACTTTGAGACAACAGCTCAAGGGCATTTTTTAAAGTTTCATCGTCCTTTGGATTAAGCTTGTTATTGCCAACTAGAAGATGTCTTATAAAATCATGGGCTCTATTTATATCCTCAATGCTTTCAAGCTCTGTTAAGGGGCCTAAGCGTACGCTACCATCTAATGTGATATGGGTACCACCAAGGGCTAGGCATAATGATGAGAGTGAATAGCCTCGCTCAAAGGCCCAAATTCTCATGCCCTCATAACGCATTAATGAGAGAATTAAGGCATTCATAAAAACAGATTTGCCAGAGCCTGGAGGGCCTGATACTAAGGTATTGCCAGTATCATTGGTATGCAGATTAAGATAGAACAGGCCATCATCTTGGGCCTTTGCTAAAAGTAGAGGATCCTCACTTGGATATTTTTTATTAGGAGCAACGCTCTCGCCATGCCAGATGATATTAGTAGGCAGAAGATCGGCAGTGGCTCTGGTGCTCATGATGGGGCGGCGGATGTTGCAGGCAAGCTCGCCAGGTAGCGATCCTAAGAAGGCCTCAGTGGCATTTATGGTTTCAACTCTGGCGCCAAAGCCAAGATCTTCTATAGTGGTGATGGCGAGGTTGCAGTGTTTTTGTAAGGTCTCAAAGTTGTCTGCGGTGATCACTATGAGCTGGGTTAAGGCGCCAAAGCTATCGGTTTTGGAGTTTAATTGAGAGATGGCCTGCTCAATATCATCTATTTGATCCTCTGCATCTTTATCGGTGCGATCGGTTTCTACGTTTAATACTTGATTTAAAAAGCCCTTGCGACGCTGCTCAAAAAAACGGCGATGATGGCGTAAGATCAGACTATTTTTGATACTGTCATTGCAGATAAAGCGCGTTGAGACGCGGCAGGGAAAGGGTAGAGCACATAAAGCCTCAAGCATACTCATAGATGAGGCTGCAGGATAGGTATCAACCCCGACACAGGCAATAAGCTTATTGCCAATTTTAGGACAAAGTCCTGGGTAAAAGTCAGAGCTTGCAAGTAGCGAATCGATGGCTAGGTTTTCCTTAGGAGTGGCAACTTGAAGCGTACGTCCTTCAAGGCAGGATTTTAAATAGGAAAGCAGTGCAGATGAATTGGCATCGCTGTTTTTAAGTGGTTGCAGTTTAAGACATGCATTAAAGGATTCCACTAAGGCATCGCGCTCTTTTTTGAATTCATTTAAGCGCGCGTGATCGTTCTTTTGACTAAAGTTTGGACGCTCAATTAGGCTGATGACATAGGATGTTTCAAATAGCTCTTGCTCCTTAAGAGTTTTAGTATGGGTTTTATCAAGCTTAGATCCAGCATCTGGGCCACAATATGAATAGTCCTTAATTTGTATTTGAGTTCTAATGGCATCAAAGAATAAGGCCCACTGTCCTCCCATCTTTAAAAGCGCTGCAATAAGTAGCTCTCGGCGATGCATTAGCTCCGTACTTGATAATGAGGTAGCATCTATCCCCTGTACGGTATAGCAACTCATAAGTGCGCCGTTTTTTAAAAGGACAATATTCTCATTAAGAAGACTTGCCCAAGGCAGAAGCTCGGGAAGACCATGAATTTTGTTGTGCTTAGGCTTGATGCTTGCGGTGCAATAACAAAGATAAAAGGCACCCATGGCCAAAAGAAGAGCACAAAGTGCGCAAATGTATTCAAGTGGGATCATGATGTTATCTCTCAAAAACTTATTGTTAAGGCTTTGTTGTAATGGCTGTTTTTATAGGATTTTGTAGATACAACGGACCTTTGGCAAAATAGAATTTTTGATAATGCAAAGCTTTGATATAGACCTGACGCCAAAGCGGATCGATGAGAGCCATGCGACGTAGCGTGACAAAGCCTAGGGTAAAAATAGCTATAGCAATTGCTAATCCCATGATGGAGGCACTCATAAAGGCTGTAATAACGGCAATTAAGATCACCATCATGATCATGTTGCGATCGCAGCCTAGGAAAAGCCAGTCACGCAAAATTGAGGTGTAGATGTGTTGAGATGAGCTGTCGTTTTGCATATTTGCTCCTTTAAAGGATCACCTAGTAAGTTAGGTGATCCCAAATGTTTTTATTTAATTGTTATATAAGAACTTTTTATGAGAGCTGACC
>CAVHVI010000068.1:0-10371 GCA_963639245.1 Bacteroidaceae bacterium | reverse complement strand
TCTTCGTAAGAAGAACCTCTCTGAGCTTGATCGTGTCCGTGCCTTCCGTGCCGCAGGTGGTAAGAAGAGCGAAGAGTAATTTCAGCACTCTTTCTGACAATTAATTTAGAGCCCGAAAGTTAAAAGCTTTCGGGTTTTTTATTTATATAACAACACGATAGCTAAATTTAGGAGATTTTCAGGCTAATTTAATTTAAAAATTAATGCACTATTTTTGTGCCTTAAGGCTGATTTTATGATAAAGTTCACACTATATTCTATGTGTTGCACATTTTTAGATCGAATTTATTATGCAAATTGATGCTCAATCCATTGTAGAAGGTTTATACACCGCGGTGCTGGTGACCGATCCTATGTTGCGTATCATCTACGCTAACCCCGGTGCCGAGCAATTGTTGAGTATGTCTCGCTCTAAAATTGAGACCTTAAAATTAAGCGATATCGTCGACAATACTGAAAAAGCCTTCATGTCGAATCTGCCGGTACCAGTTAAAACCAATTTCCCCGGCTTCTCGGCTGCTAATATCTTGCTATCTCCAGAACCAGGGCTCTCGATTACCGTAAATATCAATGTCTCTGCCTATAACTCCCGCCGTCATGGATTGATAGTAGAGCTTAGATCCTTAATCCATCAGCAACGCCTAGTTGATGCCGTACAGCTACAAACTCAGCATATGGCAGCTCGCGATCTTATCCGCAATTTAGCTCACGAAATTAAAAATCCCCTAGGTGGCATTCGCGGAGCAGCTCAGCTTTTAGAGATGACCTATGGCAAGGAAAAGGCCATCAAGGAATACACCTCAGTAATTATCGAGCAGACCGATCGCCTAAAGAATTTAGTTAATAATCTCCTAGGTCCTCAGCGTCCTAATCCCCTTATTTGGGCCAATATTCATTTCGTCATCGAAAAGGTGCTATCGCTTCAGGCCATGCAGGAGCATCAAACTCATGTGAGGATCGAGAAAAATTACGATCCATCGCTGCCAGAACTACGCCTTGATGTCGATTCCATGCAGCAGGTGATCCTCAATATTATTAAGAATGCCGAGGATGCCATGATGGATGCCCACACTCCTCACCCCTATGTAAAAATCAAGACTAGGGCCGAGTCTGGGGTCATAATCCGTGATCGCAAGTATCCAACCGTTGTGGCTATCTCTATATCAAACAACGGCCCTGAGATCCCTGAGGAGCTAAAACAAACCATTTTCTATCCAATGGTTACTACCAAAACCACTGGAAACGGCTTGGGTCTTCCCATTGCTCAAGGTATTTTAGAGCGCCACGGTGGCTCTATTGAATGCATCAGTGATGAGAACGAAACTACCTTTAAATTGATCTTGCCCCTGCCTAAAAGCAGTGATTTAAGCGAGGTATAAATGCTATGAACCCTATGATATGGATCATCGACGACGATGCTAGTATTCGTTTCGTCTTTGACAAGGCTTTGGATGTAAACAGCATTCAGCACCGACTTTTTGAAAACGGAGAGGCTGCTTTAGAGGCTTTAAAGCAGGAGATCCCTGACGTTATCGTCTCCGATATCCGTATGCCGGGCATTAGCGGCTTGGCACTAATCAAAAAGGTACATGAGATTGATGAGAACATTCCCTTCATCATCATGACTGCCCACTCCGATTTAGCCGCCGCTGTAGATTCATATGAGCAGGGCTCTTTTGAATATTTGCCTAAGCCCTTTGATATTGAATCAGCGGTAGCCGTTATTCGCCGTGCCGCCATGCACCGCTATAACTCCTTAAAGAGCAAGGAAGAGCGTGAGGCAGGTACTGCTCCAGTGCTCAAGGCTCCTGAGGATAATGAGGAGATCATAGGAAAATCTCCGGTGATGCAGGAGGTCTTCAAATTTATCGGCCGTGTCTCCAAAACTGAGCTCCCCGTATTAGTTCACGGTGAGGTTGGTACTGGTCGTGGTTTAGTTGCCAAGGCTCTACATAATCACGGCGTACGTCGCGATAAGCCCTTTGTCTCCGTAAATATGGCCTCCATGCCACATGAGATGGTGCAATCTGAGCTCTTTGGTGATGCCCATACTTCAGAAAGCCCCTGCGCTTTGGCTCAGGCTGAGGGTGGCACTCTATATATTAATGAGATCTGCGACATGCCTATGGAGGCTCAAACAAGACTTCTAAAGCTCTTGCAGGACGGGGTATATATTCCTCTTGGCACCGATAAAGCCATTAAGAGTGATGTGCGCTTAATCGCCACCTCCTCAAGAGAGCTTGAGGCTATGGTAGCTGAAGGTACCTTTATTGCCGATCTCTACTATCGTCTCAATGTTATCAACATCAATATGCCAGCCCTACGTGAGCGCAACAACGACATCCCTATGCTCGCAAAGCATTTCCTCTCTCAGGCTGCAATTGATGCCCACACTGAGCCTAAAAAGCTTACCTCTGAGGTCTTGGTCTTCCTCTGCCGTCAGCAGTGGCCAGGCAATGTAACTCAGCTTAAAAACCTCTGCAAATATCTCACTATCATGGTCACCGGCCGTGATATTCAGCTAGTGGATCTCCCATCAGAGTTTCTCCATGCCCGTCCGCAGGTACAAAAGACTGCAACCTCCATTACTGGTAGCTCAGGAGAGAAGGTCTCCTGGCAAGAGCAGCTTAGAAACTGGGTTGATGGCCGCTTGAAGGCCGGTGAGCGCGATATCTTAAATGAGGCCGTGCCTGAATTTGAGAGAGTAATGCTTGAGGCTACCTTAAGCTTTACTGGCAACCACAAGCAGGAGTCAGCCAAGCTCTTAGGCTGGGGCCGTAATACCTTGACCCGTAAGATAAAGGAATTAGGCATCAAGTAAATAGCCATCTATCAGGATAGGCGGTTTTTATGCCGTCTATCCTCCAAGGATCTCATTTTTTATCAGCTAAACTTCGTTAAAATAGGGCAAAACATATTGAGCGAAGTGTATATGACTGAAAAATTCAAAACCGTTACTTACACAGATCTGCTAGTACAGCTATGTGACAGCGTGACCTCGGTACTATCAACCGCAACTGGTAAAAAAATCACCTATTCTCCTGTAGTACAATCCGTAGGCAAAACCATGCTCACTCCGGACATCGGCACCTTTGCTATGTTCACCGGATGCTTTGCAGGTATGGCTATCATCAATTTCCCTAAGGAAACAGCCATGGAGCTTTACTCAAGCTACATGAGTAATATGGGCATACCCGAGCAGGAGCAGGCTAAGAACTATACCTCTGAGGAAGTATCCAACAGCCTAGGCGAGCTTATGAATCAGATCTTAGGCAATTACACGCGCCTGGTTAGTGATGAGCTACAATCTAGCATTCAGCAAAGCCAGCCTAAGATGCTTGCTATTCCTCGTGAGCTCCAGCTGTCAATTAACGTAAATCTTGATAACCCCAAGTGCTCCAAGGTTTCGTTCTTTACTGAAAGCAAAAATGTGTTTTATCTTGAGATCGCGATGGATAATGTCAAATTCCAAGCCATACGCGAGCTTGATAATAAGAACACTGAAGAGTCCGCCGAGGATCTTCTAAAACAACTTAATATCTAAGGATTTTTAATGACTGCAGAAAACACGACTGACGTAAAGCCCAAGAGCTTCTCCTTTCGCAATACGCGCTTTGTCACAAGCTCCCCGGACATCAAGCGTCTGCCGTCTGATACGCAGGCTGAAATTGCCTTTATCGGTAGATCAAACTCTGGCAAATCATCCTCTTTAAATGCCATCTGCGATCAAAAGAATTTGGCTAAGACCTCCAGAACTCCAGGTCGCACCCAGTTAATCAATTTATTTAAGGTGCAAGATGGACGTTATCTAGTCGATCTCCCAGGCTATGGCTTTGCCGCGGTGCCTGAGGGCATGAAGCGTCAATGGCAGCACAATATGACCAACTATCTGCGTCAAAGAAAGGAGCTAACTGGTCTTGTGCTCACCATGGACATTAGAACTCCACTGCGCGATCACGATAGAATGATCATCGACTGGACTATTGAAGCCCAGATCCCCTTGCTTATTTTGCTAACCAAGGCCGATAAGCTTGGACTTAATGCCCGTCGCGAGGCTGTAGGCGAGGTACGTCATGCGCTCTCTGAGTTTAACGGCACCTTTACTATAATAGCTTTCTCTGCCTTAAAGAAAATTGGCGTTGATGATGCTCGTGGAGTATTAAAGAGCTGGTTTGAGGCATCCGAAATAGATCCAGAAGGCCTCCCTGAAGATTTTTAGCTTGTAAAACAGAATTATGAAGAAGAAAGGTACTTTATTTATCGTCTCCGCACCTAGTGGGGCAGGTAAATCATCACTTATTAATGCGCTTTTAAAGAATTTCAATAATGACAATTCTATGCGCTTATCTATATCTCATACCACTCGTCAGCCTCGTCCTGGTGAGATTGATCATGTAAGCTATCATTTCGTATCTGAGGACGAATTTAAAGCCTTAATCGAGCGTAATGCTTTTTATGAGTATGCTCATGTCTTTGACCACTATTACGGCACCTCAAGAGAGATAGTTGAGGAGTGGATAAACGACGGTAAGGACGTGCTCTTTGATATCGACTGGCAGGGCGCCAGACAAATTAGGGCCCAAACTCCTGAGGCCCGCAGTATCTTTATCGTGCCACCTTCTCTTCCTGAGCTAAGACGTCGCTTAGAGACTCGTGGACAGGATAGTGCAGAGGTAATTGAAGGGCGCATGAATAAGGCCTTATCTGAGCTTTCCCACTATAATGAGTATGATCATGTGATCATCAACGATGACTTTGATGAAAGTGTGCTCACCTTGCGCTCCATCATCCTAGCATCGCGTGCTGAAATGAAAAATGAGCAGAATGTATTAAAAGAACTGTTCCCACAGCTATCTGCGCAAGAGTAAGCCTATTGTCATGCTATAATTGCACATTAAACATTGATAATCACATAGATAATTTTACTTTAGAGGAATTTTAAACATGGCTAGAGTTACGGTCGAAGATGCTGTTGCAAAGGTAGGCAACCGTTTTGACTTAGTCTTGCTCGCAGCACATCGTGCCCGTCAGATCACTTCCGGCAATAAGCCTCTTGTCGATGAAGAAAACGACAAGTCCACCGTGATCGCTCTGCGCGAGATCGAGGAAGGCCTCATCACTGAGGAATTCTTAGAAAAACAGGATCGCAAGGATCATTTGCGCAATGCATCTGAGCATCCTTCCGACAAAGAATTCGCCCCTATCGACGGCGTCGAGATGTTCGCTTAATTAAGGACATCTTATGGGAGAGGAAAAAGACATCACCGCCAAGGATCAAGATAACGCGGTTAGTGTAGCTAATGCACCATCAGCAGAGGTTTTAGCCTCTCCCAACCTTCACTACTATTGGCGCTTGCGCGAATGCGTAGCTCTATATCTGCCTGCAGAGGGTCTTAGTGAAATTGATAGAGCCTTTGTCGTTGCAGATCACGCCCATGCCGCCCAACGCCGTGCATCAGGTGAGCCCTATATCATTCATCCCATTGCTGTAGCAACTTTAACAGCCAAAATGGGTCTAGATGTAGAATCAGTACAAGCCGCGCTATTACATGACGTGGTCGAGGATACCGATATCAATGATGCCGAGCTTGAAAAGCTCTTTGGCAGTAACGTTAAAAACCTCGTTGAGGGCGTTACCAAGCTCGATAAGCTCAAGTTCTCCAATTATCACGACGCACAGACTGAAAATTACCGCAAGATGATCTTGGCTATGACCCAGGACATACGCGTAATTTTAATTAAGCTTGCCGATCGTACCCACAACATGCGTACCTTAGGCGCGCTTCGGCCTGATAAGCGTAAGCGCATTGCGCGTGAAACTCTTGATATCTTCTCACCAATTGCCAACCGTCTAGGCATATCCGATCTTAAATCCGAGCTTGAGGAGCTGTGCTTCTCCGCAATCTATCCTCAACGCTATCGCGTATTAAAAGCAGCCGTCACCCGTGCCCGCTCAAATCGTCGTGAGATTGTAAATAATATCTTAGACTCCATACGCAATAAGCTTAAGGAAGCCAATATTGAGGGTACGGTTTTAGGTCGCGAGAAGCATATCTTTTCCATCTATAACAAGATGGTACGTAAAGAGCTACAGTTTAGCGAGATCATGGACGTGTACGCCTTTAGGATCATCCTAAAGGATGTAGATACCTGCTATCGAGTGCTAGGGCAGGTACATGCGCTCTTTAAGCCACGTCCTGCAGGCTTTAAGGACTATATTGCCATTCCTAAGATCAATGGCTATCAGTCCTTGCATACCTCACTCATAGGCCCTCATGGTGTGCCTATTGAGATCCAGATCCGTACTGAGTTTATGGATCAGATCGCTAATCGTGGTGTGGCTGCACACTGGTCCTATAAGGAATCAGGATCAGAGCCGGTATCTACCACCTCACAGCGTAATGCCGAGAAGTGGCTTAAGAACTTAAAAGATTTACAAAAGAGTGCGGCTACCTCAACTGAATTTATTGAGGATGTTAAGACCGATCTCTTCCCCGATGCCATTTACATCTTTACTCCAGAGGGCAAGATTTACAATCTGCCTAAGGGAGCAACTCCGGTTGACTTTGCCTATGCTGTGCATTCAGACATCGGCATGCATTGCGTCGGAGCCTTGGTAAATCATCACTCATTCCCGCTCTCACACCGTCTAGAATCAGGTCAGACGGTTGAGATCATCACTAATCCTAGCGCCCGTCCTAATGCCATCTGGTTATCATCTGTAGTAACCTCTAAGGCCCGCTCTAAGATTAGACAGCACTTAAAGAGCCTGCGTTCTCAGGAATGTGAGCTCATCGGTCGTCGCTTGCTCATCAACGCCATGCGTGGTCGTCGTATTGAGGATGTACCTCTTGATACCATCAAGCGCGTGTTAGAGCAGTTTGGCAAGAAGGATTTAAGAGAGCTCTTTGTGGATGTTGCTATGGGCAATATCCTAACTGTTTCAGTTGCTAAGATCATCTCTCCTGATCTAATGGATGACAGTTCCTTACCTGTTACCGGTACTGGCGGTATTCCTTATATCTTTGCTCAGTGCTGTATGCCAATTCCAGGCGATGAAATCATCGCGCACGTAGCCTCAGGTCGTGGCTTAGTCATTCATAACAAGAATTGCCGCAACTTACTTGCTAGTGAGAAATCTCCATCTAAGCTCTTAAAGGTGGGTTGGAATCTAGCAGTAACCTCATCCTTGACCTTTAATACTGGGATCATCATCGAGCATGAAAGACGTCAGGGTATTTTGCCTGAGATCTTAAATGCTATTGATATTGCCTCATCCTCAGTACAGAGCATTAACTCTGAGCAAAAGGATGATAACAATACCACGCTGATGCAACTTACCATTACCATCCGCGATCGCTTGCACTTAGCTGGAGTTATCAAGCGCGTTAAGGCCATCCCAGGCGTTATCAAGATCTCACGCAAGCGCTGATCTAGGGTAGTGGGGCAGGGAGCATTTGTCAGCTTGTAGGTTGCTTGAGAGTGCTCCAATACTTATTTGCAACTCTTGTGGTGCTCCTTTCTAGCAACTCGCATGCATTTCTCATATACTGACTGACAAGGCCTTATTAGTTTAAATAGGGCTTGTTGCTATCACTCCAAATTGGAGATCAAGCCATGCACCAAAACATCTTTCTTACCGCCTCCAAATTTAAAGCCCTAGAGGGCGAAATTGAGAGCTTCTATGAAAAGCATGTAGAGATACACACAGCTGAGAGTAGTGGCGGTTTACACGTCAGAGCCGCAGTGATCACTCCTCACGATCCCTTTGCTCAAATAGTAGTGATCCCGGGTAGAGGAGAGACAGCACACAAATACGCAGAATTTCTCTATTGCATGTATCAAGCAAGAATAAAAACTGCAGTTTTATTTGCAAGAGGGCAGGGCATATCCGATAGGCTATTACAGGATCCTCAACGCTGTCATATAGATAAATTTAGCAACATCACTGCTGATATCGCGCTATTAATATCAGAGCTTGGCTTTAAAGATTATGGCATGCTGGCCTTCTCTCTAGGCGGGCTCATTGCAATGGATTTTGTATATGCAGATATTAATGCTGTTAAGCCTCAAAAATTAGCCCTCATTGCGCCATTTCTCTTTCCGGCGATGAAGGTAAATCCAGCAGTGCTAGCTATAGCCTCATCAATTCTTGGATCTCTTCCCATAATTAAAAATGCCTTCACTCCCTATGGAAAGGAATACAAGAAAGTTCCATTTGCAGAAAATCACCATAGCCATTGTGCCATACGCTATGAGGCCTATCATGACTATTATGCTAAGCATCCTGAGCTTACTATAGGCTCTCCTACCTGGGGCTTTGTGAAGGCCTCCACCTTAAAACAAAAAGAGCTTTTCTCTTTAAAAGCACAGCTACCAATCCCCATATATGTACAGACAGCTGCTGAGGACAAGGTCGTCTCCTCAGCGGCCTGCAATAAATTTTTTAAAATTCATCAAGAAGATTTAAACGCACCGATTGTCAGTTCACTTAGTGGGGCTTATCATGATGTGCTGAACGAAATCGATGAAATTAGAAACCCGGCACTAAACCGAGCTATTGAATTTTTATTGGAGCAGAAATGACTGAAGTTGAAGAAGTAGATACCCGCATTCCGGTAAACATCATCACTGGATTCTTGGGTAGTGGTAAAACCACCTTATTAAATCACTGGGTTAATTCACCTGAGTTTAAGGATACCTTAGTACTCATCAACGAATTTGGTGATGTGGGCCTTGATCACGAGCTGGTAGAAAGCGTAGACGATACCGTAGTACTCCTAGGCTCAGGCTGCATCTGCTGCTCACTTCAGGGTGCACTCATCGATTCTCTTGCTAACAACCTAGTTAAGGCACAGCAGGGCTTAATTCCTAAGTTCAATCGCGTGCTTATCGAAACCACCGGCCTTGCCGATCCTGCAGGCGTCATTGGTACCTTAAATGGTGATGAGTATTGCGTTGAAAACTTCTATTACGCTGGTACTGTCACTGTGCTTGATGCGCAGAACATCGACACTCAGCTCAAGAAGCAGTATGAGGCTGTAAAGCAGATCGCTCTTGCTGATCTTATCTTAGTATCTAAGACTGACTTGATCGATGCAGATGCCTTAGAGCCTATCTATGAGGTTACCCGTAAGATTAATCCTAATGCTGGTATCTATCCAGTAATCAAGGGCAATATCTCTCCTAAGCTTTTGCTTGATGTAGGCCCTTATCAGAACGCTGAGCAGGATTATGAATCTCAGGTTAAATCCTGGCTCGAGATTAAGACCCCCTTAGCATCCTCCTTTAGACCAGCCTCAGTGCAGGGCGCTGTGGGTGTAGCTAAGCCTAGAATTATCGCTCACACCGACGTTGACTCCTTTGCCATTGAGCATGAGGGCGCTATCGATCCTCTAGCCTTATTGAGCGCTATTGGTAGCGTACAGGACGTCTACGGTGACTCTATCCTTCGTATCAAGGGCATTCTTGATTTAGAGGGACAGGATAAGCCGGTGATCGTGCATGCCGTTATGGGAAGCCTCTATCCTTTGGCAGTTATGAAGGAATGGCCTGAGGGTAAGAAGGTATCTAAGCTGGTCTTTATTACTCGTTCTACTGTGCTTGAGCAAATCAAACATATGTTTGAGGAGATGCTAAATAATCCAGATCAGGCTACAATGTCTTACTATCAGACCATGATTGATAACATCGAGGAACAGCCTGGTGATTATTAATCACTGAATCGATTTTTTTCTTTGATATCTTTTGCTCCCGCTATGGCGGGAGTTTTTTTTATCTCAATGTTCCACGTGGAACATTAGCAATAAGGCTCCAAGCTTGGCCCGAGCTCTAATCAAAAATCCCATATTTTCGTACAGTGACCCCAAACAGCTCGTATGGCATCATCACGCTGTAGAAATCTCATGCTTACGTACACTAGTATCAAAGTAGACATACAGCAGTCCACAAAAAATCGTACACTAATCCCTTGATTTAATACGATGATCTCCAGGGCAATACACCTATCTCATCAACTCATACGATTATCCCAAACGACCATACAGTGATCCATCGCCCGCGTACTCCTGATTATTACTATCTGTGAGCGCTGGCATCGATCCGATAAAGTCCGATGCCGCCTCATTGATTATTATGACCAGTCGAGAGCTTTAAGATTAGGTACAACTCAGCTCACTCATTCCCAAATGTTCCACGTGGAACATTAGCAAGCAACTCAAGGTATATGGCATAGTTCCATGGAACTGAACTCCCTTATTTTCGTAAAGCGTTCTCTACCTCACATGGCATCGGAGCACTTTAAAAATCTCATGTACACGTACAGCAGTATCAAAGAGCCATACAGCAGTCCAGAAAAAATCGTACACTAAT
>CAVHVI010000067.1:0-10406 GCA_963639245.1 Bacteroidaceae bacterium | reverse complement strand
TTTTTTTAACACCTGCAACGTCTGCTCGTCCATATTCGATAACTCCTACTAAGCTACAACTCAAAGCAATAAATGTCTTGGATACCAATGTGCCTTACTGCTCTATGGCTTCACATTGCACCATGCAGTCCTTTTTGCAAAAGACAATGCCATAGCAATAAATCTTAGAAACTGTATCGTCAAAGACCTCGGTATATTTCTTCTCTTTTATCTGCTCAAGGGCTTTTTGAGCAAACGAGGATATTGAGTCTTTATCCTTGGTGCTCTTAAGTTCAATGATTACGCCAATGTCGCATTCATTTCTTCATAATGATATCTTATCATGTAACTAAAATTTATGGTTATCTGATCGATATAAGCCAAGTTAAGCTTCAACATCCTAAACACAGCAATCATAAGTTCAATAAAAAAACCGCCTGAGCAACTATCGCATCAGACGGTTTCAAAAAATCAAGTAAAACAAATTACTTGGTTTCTACGACCTCAGCCTCAGCAACAGGTGCCTCAGCTTCCTTAGACTTATTACCAAAATCGTGAACGATCTTATCCAAAGCCTTGAAGTTAATCTTCTTCTCAGATACTAGCTTGTAACCGCATGCGCCGATCACAACACCGGCAGCAAAACCTAAAACTACCTTAGAGGTAAGATTTAAACCAAATAACATTAGTTAGCTCCCTTTTTTGCCTGTAAATCAGCGATCAGATCCTCAAGACGCTCCTTCTGAGACTCAAGCTCTTCTAAGGTCAACTCGGCATCTTCCTTGACGACCTCACCCTTTGACAGGATATTGCAACCCTTGAAGTTCTTGAGCTTATCAGTGATCTCATCGCGATGCTGCTCATAATATTTGGCTCCAGCTACACCAACGGCCACGCCTGCCAAAACACCTAAAATTAGTCTGTAATTAAGACCAACTAACATTTTATTTCCTCCTGACCGCGGGAAATTCCGCATTAAAAAACTAGTTTAATTCTTCTTCCTTCAGTGCATTATTGCGCCCCTTCTTTGGCTCAATTAATACACGTGCTGAATTTAGTACCACACCTAAGGTTGAGGCATTGTGTACTACTGTTGCCCATAATGGGGTAATTAAGCCTAAGGAGCCAAGCATCATTGCACCAGTGTTAATTAAAATGGTGGCACAGAAGTTCTGATGAACAAGCTTCATAGTCTGCTTACCAATACCGATGAACTCAGGTAGCTTTAATGGATCCTCTGAGTTAATAGTGACATCAGCAGACTCCATAGCAGTATCGGTACAACCAGTTCCCATAGCCACACCGATATCAGCATATGCAAGGGCTGGAGCATCATTGATGCCATCGCCTACCATTAATACATTACCAACACTTTGAGCCTTAGCAACAAAGGATGCCTTATCCTCCGGCATAACCTCAGCTCTATAGCCATCTAAGCCAAGATCGCGAGAGATTGCTGATGCTACTGACTTATTATCGCCAGTTAGCATGTTGATCTCTTCAACGCCGTTGTAACGTAGGCGGTTGATCGCACGCTTAAAGTCAGGACGTACAGGATCATCAATTTCAAGCACACCTAAGAGATGTCCGGCACCTGAGATATAAATAAAGGATCCAGTAGGACTGCTATTCTTAACCTCAAGCATGTCCTTGATCTTATTCTCAAGCATAAAGGTCTTAGAGCCTACAAGCACTACACCGCCCTTAAAGCCATCGACCTTACCGATATGAGCCTTAATACCACGGGCTACAATGGTTTCGGTATCCTCATGCTCAGGGATCTCCAAGGCACGCTTCTTCACCTCATCTAAGATGGAGATCGCCATAGGATGAGATGAATGCATTTCAGCAGAGGCAGCTAGACGCAGAACTAAATCAGCGCTAATGTCCTTTTGAGTAGTGATATTTACAATTGCAGGCTTGCCACGGGTAATAGTACCAGTCTTATCAAGAATAATGGTATCAATACCTGCAGCCTCTTCAATAAATGAACCGCCCTTTACCAAAATACCGGATTTTGCACAGCGGCTAACGGCTGCAGAGATTGCAGTTGCAGTAGAAAGCTTCAAGCCACAAGAGAAGTCGATAAATAGCATGTTTAAGACACGCTGAATATCACGGGTGGCAAGATAGACAATAACTGCGCCAAGGAAAGATACCGGAACTAAGGCTGTAGCCATAGAGTCGGCGTAATTTTGCACCGGAGCTCTACGGTTTGAGGCATCCTCAACCATGTGAACAATACGAGCAAGCGAGGTATCATCACCAACCTTATCAACAAGGATAGTAAGCTCACCTAGGGATACTACAGTACCTGCATAGGCTCGATCGCCCTTTTTCTTAGCTGCTGGAACACTTTCACCGGTAATTGCAGCCTGATCAACAGCAGCTTCACCTGAAACTACTACACCGTCAACGCAGATCTTCTCACCAGTGTGCACAGTGACCGTCATGCCCTCTTTAACTTCCTCTAAGGGCACCTTACGCTCAAGACCATTCTCATCAACAATCCAAACATCGCGTACATCCAAAGCTACAAGCTTTGAGATATTAGAGCGAGCCTTACGTGCTGCTAAGGTAGTTAACATCTCAGCGCAGTTAGAGAGGGTTAGTAAGGTTAATGAGGACTCAGGCTTGCCGGCAATAACAGATGCCATAACTGCAGTCATAGTCAAGGTATCGGCATTAGGACGGCGCTCCTTGATCGCCCCAAAGATACCATTTTTCAATAGTTCCTTGGACATCACAATAACGGCAGCTGAGCGCAAGGCACCAGTTGCCAAGAAGGTTGCCGGACTTACACGACGCATGACCTCAAATAAGAGGAAAAAGCCTAATGAAATGATCGCGCCACGACGATGAACCTTAAAATCATCGTCAATATCAGCAGTCTTTGCGCCCTTAAAGCAGTCCTTAGACTGCTTAGCAATAGCCTTACCGCTTTCAAGTGCAATACCACCTAAAAGGCGGGATAACTCTAATAAAGCAGCATTGCGCTCCTTTGCCGAATAATTATCAGCAAAGGTTAACTTGACATACCCCTTGCCCATAAAGCAGGAGAGTACACCACTTACACGACGCATTTTGGCTTCAACTAAACTGCAGTTTTGATAATCAAGCTTAACTGCAGGCAACGGTAATTTTAAAGTTTTCATATTTCCCTGTCCCTCTCAATTAAGCCTGTTCATCGTTATGCAAGGATTTAGGCTCAGGATGAGACTGACGCAATAACAAAGCTAAGCCCCACAACATGATCTGCGGACCTGCGGGACGATCACCATTAATGACAATACGGTTAAAGCCATAGATTAAAAGTGCAATAGCCGCAACGCGAGTTAAAAATACGGGCTCGGTGTGATTGAAGAAGCGTTTGATGCTACCTACCACACGACGAGCTGAATCATTTAGGTTATCACCTACGGTTAATGCTGAGGTTGGGATCAAGGTCTCCTCTTGCACTGCATGGGTACCAGCGATTTCATGAGATAGCGCATCAAAAAGAGCATTGATGTGGCGCTCAGTCTGGGTATAACTTACAGTGACAGATCCTAAAATGGGACTTACACGCACATAGGTCATACCAGGAAAGCGTGACAGAATTTTCTCAAGCTCCTGACAAGCCTCAGCATTTCCCTTTATGGCCTTACAAATATAGCGTCTACGACCTTTGATTCTATGAGCAATAACCATACCTTCATTTTCAAAAAGCTTTTGCTTAATGAAACGTCCGGCATTGACTCCTGCACCATAACCTATCATTTTAAACACCTCTTTCTAAAACCTATGCATTAACGCGAGATCTCACGCCCTTAATTAATTGGTCAATAAATGATCCTGGCACGATACGTTGCGGATCGTAATTGATGGTTACAGATCCGGTAATGCGATTTATCTTGTACTCAACGATCTCTTTTATTTCATTGAGACTATCACAAACACCCGAATAGATCTCATCATCATGCTTTAACTTCTCATATATAACCCTAATTCTTCCTTCATTGAAATGGGCTACTTTAACTTGACTTAAAAGCCACTTTGCCTGCAGTGATTTTGGAGCCAAAGCTGAGAGTACGGATTCAAGCATGATAAAAAACCTTAATTAAATTGCATTTTCGTAAGCTATAACTAACTTACGATCATATCACCTTTATGCAATATGCTCGAGAAAGAGCTATGTTAACTTTATGTAAGTTTAATGTTAACAGTTAAAGACAAGTTGACATAGGCTAATTTTTACTTATTTTTCAAAAAGTTAAATTACCATGCGCTAACTTTTTGGTTAGCATTGGCATACATCTTTATTTTTTCAGGGAATTTTCAAAAAAATTGAGTTTTAGCTAAAATATGCCAAACACTAGTAAATTTGTTTTCAGTCTATAGCAATACATTTTCCAAAAACGATCTGAGCTTTTGAAATGATCATGACGATGCATAAAGATGCTTTTGCAATATGATAATTGTTACAGTTGATTCTAAAACAAGAACGCTTATGCAAAGACAATAGGACAATACATGGGGAAGCCTTTACTTAAAGAAAAGGAGCTCATGAAGCTACCACTTGGTGCCACAAGCTTTACCGAGCTTCGTAATTTAGATCGTATTTATGTTGATAAAACCGATCTAATCTATTCACTTACAATGAACCTTAGCTCCCCTGTTTTTTTAGCTCGTCCGCGCCGTTTTGGAAAATCACTGCTTGTTTCCACATTTGAATCGCTCTTTGCGCATGGTCTTAGAGATTTTAAGGGTCTAGCCATTGAGAAGCTCTGGAATGACGATAAAAGCTATAAGGTTGTACATCTTGATTTTTCGCTGTACGCAGATTTAAGCGCAGAGCAATTTAAAGAAGAGCTCATCGATCAGCTTGCAAATGAGTTCACAGATATCGATACCACCCATTTTTATAACAAGGACAGCATAAGTTCTCCTGCAAGGATATTTGACAGGGTCTCAAAACAAATATCAGGAAAGAGTATTGTACTTTTAGTAGATGAGTATGATGCTCCCATAACTCACCACCTAGACGATGCTGTTGAAAGAGCCAAGATCGAAAGCGTTCATAGCAATTTCTTTGCCGCAGTTAAACGTTATGAGGGAATTTTTCGCTTCGTATTTATCACAGGGATCACAAGGTTCTCGCATGTAAGTCTATTTTCCATATTCAACTCACTGCAGGATATAACCTTAGACGAGCAATATGCAACGCTTACTGGTATTACAGAAGATGAGCTACATCTATATTTTGATCCCTATGTAAAAAATGCGGCATCAGTGTTAGATCTAGATGTTGATGCTGTATATGAAAAGCTTAAACATAGTTATGATGGCTTTCAGTTTTCTTTAAATGCAGAAAAAAAGGTTCACAATCCTTGGTCACTGCTGTGTTTCTTGGTAAAACCCAACAACGGCTTTCAAAATTACTGGTATCAAAGTAGTGGTGGAACCCCTTCCTTATTAGTAAATTATCTTAAAAAGCAGGACAACTTAGAACTGTTTACCAATATAAGAGAAGGAAAACATACTATTGAAATTAGTAGGCTCACCTCAAAATCTGGAGCTGAGCAAATTCCAATCGATCTACTTTTATTACAAACAGGCTACTTTACTTTGCGTACTGGATCCTATCTCTATGCACAGCTTGCCCTGCCTAATGATGAGGTGTCAGACTCAGTTATATCCCTATCTTTAGATATTCACAATTTAAGACTCTCTTTCGAATCATCCCTAAAATTAGGAAGCATCAATCAGCTTATTGATGATGGCAACATCGCTGAAATTGTTGCTTTATTCAACCGCATTCTTACAGAATGTATAAGCCCAGTATCAATTGCATTCAACGATGAAAATATTCTAAGAGACGTCATCTACTCAAGGCTTCCTGACAAAGGGTTAATTAAATCAAGAGAAAATCCAAATAGTTATGGCTTAAGTGTCCTTGAGCTAAAAACTGCCTCGAGCCAAATGGTGATCGAATTTAAGCGAAGCTTTAGGGGAGTCACAGAACAAAAAGCCTTAGAAAAGGCACTTAATCAAATAAAAGCAAGACACTATGGTGAAGGTACTGACGACAGAAAACTTATTAAAGTAGCCATGGTCATTTCATCATCAAAAAAATGTATTACCAAATGGAGTTTGGCTTCTTAACAAGCAAAAACTGCTTTGGTCAAAATTTTGTTTAAATCGCACTTAAAAAATAAGAGAAGAGAGATAAATAGATGAATGATATGGAACAACGCCTGCTCGCACTTGAGGAAAAATGCGCTTGGCTTGAGGATCAACTCGATAATCAGGGGCAAGAACTGACTTTAGCCTTAGATGAGCTCAATGCCTTAAAGCGTTCTTTAAAACACCTCATCTCAAAAACAGCAGATCCCTACGCCACACGCGATCTAAAGGATGAAGTCCCACCGCCCCATTATTAAAAAAGCCTGCGCAAGCAGGCCTTTTATTTAGGTTTCTTCAATTATCTAACATCTATTATTTAGCGTCAGGATCCTTCATATTATTGTAGATGGTAGCAATAATAGGACCTGAAATGTTGTGCCATACGGAAAAGATAGCTGAAGGCACGGCAGATAGTGGTGAGAAGTGCGCCATGGCTAAGGCCACACCTAAGCCAGAGTTTTGCATACCGACCTCAATAGATAAGGTCTTTCTCTTATGCAGTGACATATGAAATATCTTGCCCATCAAGAATCCTAAGAGATAGCCTAAGCAGTTGTGCAAAATAACCACGACAAAGATCAACGCACCAGTTTCGGCAAGCTTATCATGGGATACAGATACCACGGCACAGACTATCGATACGATGGATACCACTGAAATTAAAGGAAGCACAGTTACAGCAGTACGTACCACCTTGCCAAATAAAGCATTGATACCAATACCAAGAACAATGGGCACTACCACGATCTTAACAATGGATAAGAACATAGCTGACATTGACACATCAACCCACTGACTTGCAAATAGATAGATAAGAGCTGGGGTTACAAATGGTGCTAAAACGGTGGTACATGCAGTAATTGATACTGACAAAGCGACATCACCACGGGCTAGGAAGGTCATCACATTAGATGAGGTACCACCAGGGCAGCAGCCAACCAAAATAACGCCTACGGCAATTTCATCAGGAAGTCCTAAAACCTTGCACAAGGCCCAGGCGATCAAGGGCATGATGGCAAACTGACCAACAATACCAATTAAAACATCGATAGGACGAGTAAAGACCTCGGAAAAGTCCTTAGCAGACAGTGTAAGCCCCATACCAAACATCACAATTCCCAGCAGAATTGAAATATATGGGGCTAAGAAGGTAAAGCCTTGAGGATAGTAATAGGATATGCAGGCAAATAAAATCACCCACACGGCAAAAGTTTTTCCAAAGAAAGCGGATAAAGAAGCTAATGCTTTTAAAAAATTCATTTTAGAGCCTTAATAAAATTCAGCCTTAGATTTAAGAGCGTAAAGCGGCTAGGGGTTGGAGTCGTTAGGCAGGAAGGTTGGTAACCTTATTGAAGACGCCATATGGATAACACGGCGCCCTGCTCTAAGGCAATGTTTGATGTTTTCAAACACGTTTAAGTTTAAGCATTTTGTTCTGGCATAAAACTTAATGCCAGATATGATATTACTATTTTGCATTTTTTGCACATAATTTGTACTTTTATTCCGTTTTCTGCGATTTTCTTACATACAGGAGCTAAAAAGAAGGTTTTACGTTTTGATAATGCCTCCAGTGGGCTTATAATCACGCTTTGTATTCTGAGCAATAGATCACAGATCGTACTGTTATTCATCTGTCCCTCTCTACCTTATATATAGAGGGAGGACCGTTGTGCTAACACCGAGGCTTTTTTATGAAGTTTAAATCACTTATAGCTGTTGCATGCTGTACGGCCTTTCTTAGTGGCTGTGCATCACTGCCTGACGGCTCCAAAAAACCAGAATTAACGATAAATTCTGTAGAGACTGCAGAGAACAACGGCGTCAACGGCTTTAATGTATCTTTTACCCTACACCATAATTCACTAGAGCCTTTGGAAGTAAGACAGATCCTAACTCAGATCTCTATCAACGATATCCCCATGGCATCTTCTGAGGAAGAGCCTGACGATATGGAAATTGCGCCCCACAATGAAATGAAGTTCACCCGCTTTATTCCAGCAAATCTTGCACGTAACGTCTCAGGCAAAACCGTTCAATCACCTCTTTTTTACGGACAGGGCAATTGCATAGTTAAGGTTATGTTTACTAAGGATGAGGAAGATCCCTTTAATCCTCAGGCAAGCCTCAACACTATTATCAATAGCGCTAACAAATAATTTAATTACATTTCATAACTTACAATAATTACAGCATGGATCAGAAAACAGCAGAAATTCGCCGTAACTCCTTTGAACCTCGCTTTGGAGTTGCGCAATTGGTATTTGGCATTATCTACGGCTTTATTGCAGGTATTGGACTAGTGCTTGCAATTTATACTTGGACCGCTTCAGGTCATGAGCATCCTTGGACTCAGTACTTCTTTGTATTACTTTTTGCAGTTTTGGCAGGAAAAAGCTTTTTTGTGTACGCCAAAACCCGCATTCTTTATGCTCAGGGCAGACATACTGTAGGCAAGGTTGACGATATAGTTGCCGAAAAAGGTCTTACCTATGTAAGAGGCACTATTGAATTGCCGGAAAATAAGGGCGCTCTTGCATTTGAAAGCCGTTATGCTGGTATGAGCGTTGCCCGTGAGCTTCAAAGATTTTTAGATGAGCAGCATTCTAGCTATCTACCTGCCTTACTAGTAGGTGAGAAGGATTTTCCTCGTGGAATGTTCCTCATTAAAACCCATGCAGGTCATCTTGATCCTGCCCACATCAACAGTTTGAAAACCGATAGGAAATAAAACATGAGCATTTCAAGCGTTAAATCTCTGCTCAACGCTAAAGAGACCGTTGGCAGCAAAGTCACGCTCGCAGGTTGGGTAAAAACTCGCCGCGATTCTAAAGCCGGCTTCTCCTTTATTGCCGTCAATGATGGCTCTTGCTTTAATAATCTGCAGGTGGTTGCAGACAAGGCTCTTAGCAATTACGACTCAGAGATTTTAAAGCTCACCGCAGGTTGCTCTGTTGCTGTAGATGGTACCTTAGTAGCATCTCAGGGCAAGGGCCAAAGTGTTGAGGTTCATGCTGACTCTGTTAAGGTCTTAGGCTTTGTAGCAGATCCTGATTCCTATCCTATGAGTGCTAAGCGCCACAGCGTTGAGTATCTACGTGAATACGCTCATTTGCGTCCTCGTACTAATCTCATGGGCGCCGTCATGCGTATTCGCAATGCTGCCGCCTTTGCCATTCACTCCTTCTTCCAAGGTGAAGGCTTCTTATGGCTATCGACCCCGCTTATCACCGCCTCAGACTGTGAAGGCGCAGGTGAAATGTTCACCGTCACTAATTTCAATTTAGATGACATGCCTAAAAATGATAAGGGGCAGGTTGATTTTTCAAAGGACTTCTTTGGCCGTCATGCTTATTTAACCGTATCAGGTCAGCTTGAGGCTGAAACCTATGCCTGTGCCCTCTCTAAGGTCTATACCTTCGGCCCCACCTTCCGTGCAGAAAACTCCAATACCACTCGTCATTTGGCAGAGTTCTGGATGGTTGAGCCTGAAATGGCCTTCACTGATCTAAATGGTGCAGCCGATACTGCAGGTCGTATGCTCAAGGCTATCTTTACCTATGTGCTTGCACATTGCCGTGAGGATCTTGAGTTCATCGTCGCACATGTAGATAAGGATGCTATCACTCGTCTTGAGAACTTTGTTAATTCAGAGTTTGCTCAGGTTGAATATACTGAGGCAATTGAGATCCTTAAGAAGGCTAAAAAGACCTTCCAATACCCAGTTGAATGGGGTATCGATCTTCAATCAGAGCATGAAAGATATCTTGCGGAGGAGCACTTCCACGCTCCAGTAGTTGTTCGCGACTATCCTAAGGATATCAAGGCCTTCTATATGCGCCAAAACGATGATGGCAAGACCGTAGCTGCTATGGACGTTTTAGCTCCAGGCATTGGCGAGATCATCGGTGGCTCACAGCGTGAGGAGCGTATTGAGCTTTTAGATGCTCGTATGGATGAGTTAGGACTTAATAAGGATGCCTATTGGTGGTATCGCGATCTGCGTCGCTATGGCTCAGTTCCCCACTCAGGCTTTGGTCTAGGCTTTGAGCGTATTGTAGATTACATCTGTGGCACTGGTAACTTGCGTGATGTGATCCCCTTCCCACGTACTCCTCAGCACGCCGAGTTCTAATAAGCTTTTTTTGCAAATTTGAGGCAGGATTTATCCTGCCTTTTTTGTTTTTTCGTGTCCATTTGTGCACAATTTGCGCAAATTTATTTCAAATGCACTTCGTAACACTTCAGAAAAACGAATAAAA
>CAVHVI010000066.1:0-10446 GCA_963639245.1 Bacteroidaceae bacterium | reverse complement strand
CTACAATTTATAGGATATTTGATTTAAATCAACTCTTAGCAAGAGTAATAACAAGAAAACTGCATTTCAAAGATAAAAGATATAACAAGCTTATGTTTGTGCAAATTAAAAAATCAGGCGGTGCTGAATACATCTACGTGATCGAGTCATACCGCAACAATGGCGTGGTCGCTCATAGAACCGTTAAAAAACTAGGCCGCCTTGATAAATTTTTGGAAAAGGATCCTGAGGCTTTGGAAAAGCTTCGCGAGGAGGTAAGACGCAACTCAAGTGAGCTTAGAAGTTTTTCTACCGCCTCTGCTGTCGCGCAGATAAGATCCCTTGCCATAAAAAGTGAAAATGAGCAGCTACAGGAGGGTATGCCCACACTTAACTATTCAAACTTTGTTTTAAAGGCTGTATGGAATAGCTGCTTAAAGCTTGATTACCGCATTAATTATATACAACGTCGCTATCATCCTGAGGTATTGGCAAACTACAACAACATGCTTTTTGAAAGAGCGCTTTCAGAAATACTTAGATTTGAAAATACTGGCCTTCAATTTGGTAAAGAGACTGCGCTTTTAGCAAGCGAGTTTAATCCCGATACCGCTCCTAATAATGATGAGTTACTCTATTCCTTTTTAGGAACAGAGCACGATCACATCCTAAGCTTTGTTAGAAAGCGCATGCTAGATGATCTTAGTATTGATCCTAAAATGCTCCACCCTGCCTTTTTAGGGGAACAAGATGGGAGGGAGCTAATAGAAAGCTTAACTAATAATATAGAAAAGGGTAAGCTCTGCTTTCAATTAGTTTGTACTGCGGTAGTCAAGGTCTTAGTTAAAAAGATAAGTGAGGCTGGCATCAGCGCCGATTTTAATGAGATCATCAACTCTCTGCGTCGTGCAGTGCTCTTAGTTGATTTCCCCTTTGGCAATCCAGAGTCTCCTGTGCTCTATATCAAGGCAAATAACGGCCACTATGTGCGTACCATGAATGGCATAATGAAAGCCTTAGGCTTATTGCCCTTGCTAAATATTCAGGATAAAACCGAGCTTTCACGTCGTCTTAGAACCAAATTTACCTCAGACGATCAAATTATTCCCAAGCGAATGCTCGTGCATCTATCAGGCGTTGAAATAAAAAACTCTAGCCTGCCTTAAGATCTAATGATGCGGATTTTTGCTAAAATCCGCATTAATTACAATTAAGCACAGGTTTTAAGATGTCTTTTACTAATACCATACTCAAAATCTTTGATTACGCTATGCCCTTTACCACGCTTACTAAGCTTATGGGTAAATTGGCTAATGCTCAGTTAGGATCCTTTACCCAATTTTTAATCAAGGATTTTGTTAAGGCCTATCACATCAATCTAGATGAGTGCAAAAATCAAAATCTAAGCTCATATAAAACCTTCAACGAGTTCTTTGTGCGCCCCCTACGTGAGGACGTACGCCCCATATCTGATAAGTGCACTGCCATCTCCCCTGTCGATGGAACTGTAGGCTCCTGTGGCAATATTTCCGCAGGCCGTCTAATTCAAGCTAAGGGCATTGATTACTCCTTTAAGGCCTTGATGGGCGGGGATCACAAGGACTGTGCTCCCTTTGAAAATGGCATATTTGCTACCCTTTACCTATCTCCTTCCAATTACCATCGTGTGCATATTCCAGTTGATGCCACCTTAGTAAAAACTATTCATATTCCAGGCAAGCATTTTCCTGTAGGTCATCGCAATACCTCACATATGCCTGGACTTTATGCGGTAAATGAACGTCTTGTTTGTATCTTTGAGACAAGCTATGGTCCATTCTGCCTAATCTTTGTGGGAGCTGCCATAGTTGGCTCTATTCACACCAAATGGGCAGGTACCCTTACAAGACGCAAGGGGCTTGAGGTCAAATATTTTGATCCCGATGAATTTAGCTTTAAGAAGGGCGATGAGATCGGTTACTTCTGCTTTGGCTCAACCGTTATTTGCATGTGGCCTGAAAGCATGGGCGAGCTTACTGAAAATATAGTTCAGGGTAACCCCATCAAGCTTGGTGATCCACTTTGCCGCTAATTGTAGTGAATTAGCCATTCCTAACTTACCTACAAATTCCAAAATACTGGATTTTACCCATAAAATTGCGGTAAAACCCGCAAGATTTACCTATGTATTCAAAGCTCCATACAAATGGAGCCTTGTTTTCAGATATAATTACTCTGATTTTTTGCTTGCTGTCCGACAACCCCAAATTCAGACACAGATTTGGTGTTCGGATAATTAGGAGATTCACGTGGAAAAATATCAATATGATGTTGCGATCGTGGGCGCTGGTGGAACCGGTCTTCGTGCTGCTATTGCAGTTGCTCAGGCTGACCCCAAGCTTCGTATTGCTCTCATTTCCAAAGTCTACCCTATGCGTTCACACACTGTTGCCGCAGAAGGCGGTGCTGCAGGTGTAGTTCGTGAGGACGACTCTTTACAGAAGCACTTTGAAGACACCGTCGCCGGCGGTGACTGGCTGTGCGAGCAGGACGTTGTTGAGTACTTCGTCCGTCACACCACTCAGGAACTTTATCAGTTAGAGCACTGGGGCTGCCCTTGGTCTCGTAAGCCTAACGGCGACGTCAACGTCCGTCGTTTCGGCGGTATGAAGGTTCCTCGCACATGGTTCGCTGCCGATAAGTCCGGCTTCCACATGTTGCACACTCTCTTCCAGACTTCCGTCTCATTCCCTTCAATTGAGCGTTTTGACGAGCACTTCGTTTTAGACCTCTTGGTTGAAGACGGTGTTTGCCGCGGTGTTGCTTGCTACGACCTCCAAAACGGTATTTTCCGCCAAATCAATGCTAAGGCAGTATTCCTTGCAACTGGTGGTGCTGGTCGTTGCTACCTCTTCAACACCAACGGTGGTATCGTTACCGGTGACGGCCAGGCTTTGGCTTATCGTCACGGCGTACCTCTTCGTGATATGGAATTCGTACAGTATCACCCTACCGGCCTCTTAGGCTGCGGCTTGCTCATGACTGAAGGTTGCCGTGGTGAAGGTGGTGTTCTATATAATAAGGATCACTATCGTTACCTCCAAGATTACGGCTTAGGCCCTGAGACCCCTGTTGGTCAGCCTAAGAACAAGTACATGGAATTAGGTCCTCGTGATCGTCTATCTCAGGCTTTCTGGAACGAGTCTAAGAAGGGCCGTACCATTAAGTATCCTTTGGGCGAGGCTGTATTGCTAGACTTGACCCACTTAGGTGAGAAATACCTCCACGAGCGTCTACCTCTCATCTGCGAGTTGGCTGAGACCTATTCTGGTGTTGATCCTGTTAAGGCTCCTGTTCCTGTACGTCCTGTTGTTCACTACACCATGGGTGGTATTGAAACTGACGGCAAGACTGCAACCCGTATGGAAGGCCTCTATGCAGGCGGCGAGTGCGCATCTGTTGGTATTCACGGTGCTAACCGTTTGGGCTCTAACTCCTTAGTTGAAACCATCGTCTTTGGTAAGGCTGGTGGTGACGCTATGGCTGAGCGTGCTCACAACGTTAAGGATTACGATTCTGCTGAGTTGGCACGTCAAGCTGAAGCTGCTGAAAAGCGTGCTCTCTCCTTGTTTGACATCAAGGGTACTGAGTCTCAGGGCAAGGTTCGCCATGAGATGGGTGCCTCTATGGAAGAAGGCGTTGGTATCTACCGTGAGGAAGAATCAATGGCTGCTACCATCGTCAAGCTCCGCGAGCTCAAGAAGCGTTATGTCAACATCGGTATTACCGATCGCGGCCGTGTATTCAACACTGAATGGATGAACCTAATTGAGTTAGGTTACACCTTAGACGTTGCTGAATCCATGGTTCACTCTGCAATCAACCGTAAAGAATCACGTGGCTCTCACCAGCGCTTAGACGGCCCTAACGGTGCTTATAAGCAGCGTGACGACGTGAACTTCCTCAAGCACTCATTAGCTTTCATGAACAAGGAAACTGGTGAGCCTGAGATTAAGCTTTCAGACGTGAAGATCACCACCTTCCAGCCTGCTAAGCGTGTATACGGTGCTGAGGCCGAACAGGCAGAAGCTGCCAGAAAGGCTAAAGAAGCAAAGGAGACCAAGTAACGATGGCTGACAATACCAAAAAAATGAAGATCACCGTGCTCCGTTATCGTCCGGAGCAGGATGACAAGCCTTGGGATCAGACCTTTGAAGTTCCTTATCACGAGGCTACCTCACTGCTTGAAGCATTGTTCTACATCAAGGACAATCTCGAGCCTTCATTGTCCTTCCGCTGGTCCTGCCGTATGGCAATCTGCGGCTCTTGCGGCATGATGGTTAACGGTGTTCCTCACCTAGCTTGTAAGACCTTCTTACGTGATTACGAAGGTCAAGACATGCGTATCGATCCTTTGGACAACTTCCCTATCGAGCGTGACTTGGTAGTTGATTTGTCTGATCTTATCGAGAAGATCGAGCTCATTAAGCCTTACATCATTCCATCTGCAAAAGATGCCAAGATGCCGCTTAATAAGAACTTCAAGCAAAGCCCCATGCAGATGGAAGCTTACTTGCAGTTTGCTCAGTGCATTAACTGCGGTTGCTGCTATGCAGCCTGCCCTCAGTATAAGTTGAACCCTGAGTTCATTGGCCCTGCAGCCTTGACCTTGTTGTATCGCTACAACACCGACAATCGCGACAGCGGCACCAAGGAGCGTATGCCTTTCCTAAGCTCTGAGAACGGCGTCTGGGGTTGCACCTTCGTTGGCTACTGCTCTGAGGTTTGCCCTAAGCAGGTTGATCCTTCTTCTGCTATTCAGCTTGGCAAGAAGATGTCAGCTACCGACTATGTCATCAAGCTAGTAAAGCCTGAGGAGTAATCAATGTCAGAAGTAAAATCATTCCGCAAGCCTTACAACCGTGAGGTTAAGGCAACTTGGTGGAAGGCTAATTCCTTCTACATGGCTTATATGTTGCGTGAAGGCACTGCTGTACTTGCATTGTTTGCAACCTTAGAAATTGCCTTAGGCATTTTCTTGTTTGCTCTTTGCAACCTCGACAGCGGTAATTTCGGCGCTGACAATACTGCTCCCTACCTCTGGTGGGTGCAGAATTTCTTGGGCAATCCTGTGGTTATTCTCTTAAACGTAGTAACCCTCGTAGCTCAGCTTTTCCATATGGTTACCTGGTTTAACCTTATGCCTAAGGCTGTACGTGTGTTCATGAACAAGAACAGCACCGAATTGCTCCCAGATTACGTCACCAAGATCGGCCTCTATGCTGCTGCTTTCGGCGGTTTCGTGGTCATCTTAGCTGCCGCTTTGTTAACCAAGTAAAGGAGAGACATCATGCGTCCTATTCTTCCTACCCGTTCTGACGAGCCCATCTACTGGCTCATGTTCGGTACCGGCGGTATGGTCGCTGCCTGGGTGCTTCCTGCCGTTTTGGTAGTTTTCATCCTTGCAGGTATCAGCTCTCCCGATGTCACCACCGGCTTGCTCTCCTTTGAGCAGGTTAAGGGTATCTTAGGCAACTGGTTCTTAGCCTTAGTACTCTTTGGTATCGTGTTCATCCTGAGCTTCTACTCACTTCACCGTATGTATCACTCTACCCATGATTTCAAGCTTCACAGCAAGATCTTCTGGTACATCTGCTACGGTGGTGCAGCCGCTCTATCCTTCATCGTTTTAGGTCTTCAGCTTTTGATCTACGTCAAGCTGTTCTAATAGCACTAAAATGGTAAGTAAAGGCCCGCATAAATGCGGGCTTTTTTATTGTTAAATCATCTATTTGCTACTTAGCATGTTTTTCTTTTTTATCTGCTATGCCAGATCATTGTAAAGGCTTACTTTCTGGTATAATTGCGCCATAAAAAATTAATGAAATTTATTTACAAAGCACTTGCGCAAAAGGACATATATGAAAAAGACCAAAATGGTCTGCACTATCGGACCTAAATCAGAAGATCCTGCGATCTTAAAGACTCTCCTCGATTCTGGCATGAACGTCATGCGCTTGAACTTCTCACACGGTGACTATGAAGAGCACGGTGGCCGTATTGATGCAATTGAGAAGATCATGAAGGAATATGGTCGTCTTTTTGCAGTGATCCTCGATACCAAGGGTCCTGAAATCCGTACCTGCGATCTTGAAAACGGTCAGGATATTGAACTCCACACTGGTGATCGCATCACCATCACCACTGATTCTTCCGTAATTGGTAATAAAGAGAAGATCTCTGTTACCTATAAGGATTTAGCCAAAGACTTAAACCCTGGCGACACCGTACTTTTAGACGATGGTCTAATTGGCATGAAGGTGCTCTCCACCACCGATGATGAGGTGGAATGTGAGGTTTTAAACAATGGCGTTTTAGGTGAGCACAAGGGTATTAACCTCCCTAATACCCACATTTCCATGCCTTTCATGTCTGATAAGGACAAGCAGGATCTACTCTTTGGTATTAAGCGCAATGTTGACTATATTGCAGCTTCCTTTACCCGTTCACGTCGTGATGTCTTAGACATTCGTGAGTTCTTAGACGCTCATGGCGGTGAGGATATCAAGATCATCTGCAAGATCGAAAACCAAGAGGGTATCGATAACTTTGAGGATATTCTTGCAACTGCTGACGGCATCATGGTCGCTCGTGGTGACATGGGCGTTGAGATCCCACCTCAGGAAGTTATCTTTGCACAAAAGCGCATCATTCGCCGTTGCAATGAAGTAGGCAAGATCGTTATTACCGCCACTCAGATGCTTGATTCCATGATCAAGAATCCTCGTCCTACCCGCGCTGAGGCTGGTGACGTTGCTAACGCTATTATCGATGGTACCGATGCCGTGATGCTTTCTGGTGAGTCTGCTAAGGGTAAATATCCTCGCGAGGCTGTTCAGACCATGAGCACCATCTGCGAGCGTACCGATCGCGAGATCAAGGCTAAGCTTCACAACGAAGAGCTTCTAAAGGGCAAGATCCCTACTACTGCTGCTGTATGCTTAGCTGCAGTTGAGGCCTCTGAGACCTTAAATGCACCTTTGATCGTAGTTGCAACTGAGCACGGCTCATCTCCTATGGCTCTACGTCGCTACTTCCCTTCAGCATCTATTTTGGCTCTCACCCCTAATGAGAAGACTGCCCGTCAGCTCTCCTTAGTTCGCGGTGTAGTTCCTAAGCTTGTTAACCGCATCAGCTCCACTGATGAATTCTTCAGCTTAGGCATTAAGTATGCACTTAAGGAAAAACTTGCTAAGAAGGGTGACACCATCATTATGGTTAACGGCGCCTTGGTTCCATCCGGCACCACCAACACCATGTCAGTTCACACTCTCTAATTTAAGATTGTGATACAAGAGCCCAGCTAATGCTGGGCTTTCTTTTTATTTACTCTGCTAAAGTTACCCAAAATACCTTACAATAATTTTTACTTGCATACGATAAGGGCCTCGCTCGCGTTGTGGCTTTTAAAATTTACTCTGTGCATAAGTTCAACAATCTCGAGGTTTTAGAAAATGTCTCTACAGCACTTACTTCTAATACCTTATGGCAAAACCTCCTATGAGAACATCATAAGCCGAGGATTTGCGTATGTTGATAAAACCAAATATATCGAAATATTAGAGCAGAGTAATACCGATTATGCCTTTATATTAAGACCGCGGCGCTTTGGTAAAACTCTTTTTACTGATACTCTGCAATGCTATTACGACAGAGCCTATAGCAAAAAATTTACCTCCCTTTTTGCAGGCACCTACATTGGCTCACATAAAACGCCCATGCAGGGTAGTTGCTATGTGCTTAAATTTGATTTTTCTGGCATCAATAAAGATCCTGATGCGATAAAGAATAGCTTTAGCGCAAAGGTTGCCCAAGGATTAAGGCGCTTTGCTTTAAGCTATAACGAGCTTAAAGAGCAGGTGTTAGCTATCATCGATAAAAAATTTGACTCTCCTGCCACCATGCTAGGAGATTTTTGCGACACCATTTTGCCAATCACCGGCACCAATGTCTTTTTGATAATCGATGAGTATGATCAATTTGCCAACGATCTCTTATCAAACGATATCCATACCTTTAGACTTATCACAAGCTCAGAGGGATTTTTAAAAGACTTTTACGCCATCATTAAAGAGCGTACACGTGATATCTTTCTCAAGGTCTACATCACCGGAGTCTCCTCAATTTCCCTTGATTCCATGACCTCAGGTTTTAATATTGCCGACAATATAAGCTTTATACCTCAGTATGCAGGTATATTTGGCTTTACTGAGGAAGAGTTAAGAACCCTCATTTATCAAACCATCGATTTAAACAAGGTGGGTAAAAGCATCGATGATATTCTGCTTACCATGAAGGATTACTTTAACGGCTATCGCTTTAGCTCTCAAAGTCAGATCTCCGTTTCCAATCCCTCCATGTGTCTGTACTATCTCAATATACTTGCCAAGACTAATGAAGAGCCTATTACACTTTTTGATCCTAATACCACGAGCGACATCTATAAAATAAAAGGGATCCTCTCGCTTAGTAACTCGGGATCACAGATTAAAGAGATCGTTGATTGCGCCCTAAATGGCAGTGACATTCCCATGTATTCCCAGCCCACCACTCTCAATATAAATGCCATGGAGAAGCTTAACTACGATGATCTCCTATCCGTGCTTATTTACATGGGCTACCTCACCTGGAGCAAAGAGAGTAATAACCAATTATGCTGCCCTAACAAAGCCATGAGAGAGCAATTCTTCAAATACTATTTCAAGATGATTGACTCTCACGCCGCCCTAAGCTTTGAGAAAAACAGCATGGTTGATGAGGCTTATGCAGAGATTGATAAGGGAAATTTAAAGCCCTTAATTTCCTATGTTGCCATAAAGCTCTCTCTTGAAAGTAGCTTTGCAATTGCCACAGGATTTAACGAGCGCTGTGTGCAGATCGCAACTCTCATGGCCTTTATAGCCAACACCAAATATCAGGTTTTTGCAGAGCAGGAGGCATTTGGAAAAGGACGATCCGATCTCTTTATTGAGGAAAAAGATAGCAGCTCTCCTGATAAAAGATGCTTTTTGGTGGAATTTAAATACCTAAAGAAAAGTGATGCCGATGAGCACAGGGCAAAAATGCTCGCGGAGAATGCCAAAGCTCAATTGCTACGCTATCAGGAAAGTGAAACCTACAAGCATTTAACCAAGCTTAAAAAGGTAGTTGCTGTATTTGCAGGCACCAGTCTTGCATATTTTGAGGAATGCTAATAGATCAATGAAAAAGGCCGGAGATCCGACCTTTTAAAAGCATCCAAAGCTTACTGCCTGCTCATAAGCTCAGCATTAGTCTTAGATTTAACATCCTCAGGGATATTATCCCAAGCCTGCTTAATCGGCATTAAAAGCTTCATAACCTCATCAATAGGTGCTGCATCAAGGGCAGATGAGGCTTGCGTAAGCTGTTGCTTCATATAATCATATAAAGCATACATCTTATCTGAAAGCTCAGGATTTTCCTTACGCTCTAAGGCTCCCTGCAGGCCATCGATGATCCCTAAGGCCTTAGTGATACGATCGGCCTTGTACTCATAATCCTTACGCTCAATGGCTCCCTTGGCCTGTGACAAGCGCTCCAAAAGCCCGTTAAAGAGCATTTGAATCACACGATGCGGGGTAGCCACCGAAAGCTCAGCCTCAAGGCTAGTACGCTTATAGGCCTTTAAATTGCGACCGTACATTGATTTCTCCTGCAAAAACAATATACCTATATGTCTATTGTATCGGCTATAGCCAAAAAAGTTTTAACAAAAATGAAAACGGCCTCTGTTTTTTGCAGAAGCCGCCTTGCCTTAAGCCTTGATGCTAAACGGTTTCATCTAGGATCAATCCCTTAAGCGCATTCTTAACATCCATGCCACCAAGCTTTTGTGCCGGTGCATTTTTAGTCTTTTCCTCAAAGTCAGAGATCATCTTCTGAAAACGAATTAAATCCTCTGATGGGATCTGACGCACCAGATCCTCAGTTGAACGATTAGTCACATTGATAACCGTGTCGGAGGTAACATCACTGACTGAGAAGGTAAGACCAATATTTTGAACATTAAGCTTATCACTAAGCTCTTTAGCCTTCTTCTTTTGCTCAGCCAATTCCTCTTCACTAAGCTCTTTTTTCTCTTCAGCGTGCTCTTTAGCCTTGGCCATACCACCCTGAAGCAGAGATTGCTGTGAGTTCACTGCGGTGACGCTATCTGCGGCAACATCCTTAGTATCAACGCCACTTTGCTCCTGATCACTATATACACTACGATCAGGCATATAATCCTGCGATTTAGCTCCGCGCATTGAGTCTGCGGATGTCACTGTATCCACGTATTGCATAGACACGACCTTTCCCTCTAATTGCAAAGGAAGCTTAAAATTCTCTCCTGAGGGCATAATAAAAAATCTGCCCATCTTTTTTCTCTACATCATTTATCGGAAATAAATAATAAGTCTTTAGATC
>CAVHVI010000065.1:0-10734 GCA_963639245.1 Bacteroidaceae bacterium | reverse complement strand
CTCTAGAGAAGTTTGATAATTAATAGCTTTAGACTTAATTTACGAAAGGTCAGACAATGGCAGATTATAAAAATACTTTGAATCTTCCGAATACTGCTTTCCCCATGCGTGGCAATCTTGCCAAGCGTGAGCCTGGAATGCTTGAGGATTGGGAAAAACGCGGACTTTATAAGAAGATCCGTGAATCTCGTAGTGGTTGCAATACCTTCATTTTGCACGACGGCCCTCCTTATGCTAACGGCAATATTCATATTGGCCATTCTATTAATAAGGTTTTAAAGGACATTATTATCAAGTCCAAGACTTTATCTGGCTTTGATTCTCCTTATATCCCTGGTTGGGATTGCCACGGTCTGCCCATTGAGGTTAAGGTCGAGAGCATGGTAGGTAAGCCTGGAGTTAAGGTTACTGCTGCTCAATTTCGTGAAGAATGCCGCAAATATGCTAAGAGCCAGGTTGAAACTCAGAGAGCCTCCTTCAAACGCTTGGGCGTTTTAGGCGACTGGGATCATCCTTATCTCACTATGGATTTTAAGACTGAGGCTGCGACCATCCGTGAGCTAGGCTCAGTTATTAAAAATGGTCACTTCGTACGTGGTCTAAAGCCTGTTTATTGGTGCATGGATTGCCAGTCAGCCTTGGCAGAGGCTGAGGTTGAATATAAGGATGTAACCTCAGATTCAATCTTTGTACGCTTTGCCGCAGTTGATGAGGCTAAGGTTTTAGAGATTTTTGGTGCTAAGGATCTAGGTGAAGGCCCAGTGTCCTGTGTCATTTGGACCACCACTCCTTGGACCTTACCTGCAAACCGTGCAATTTGCGTAAACGAGGCCTTAAAGTACTCCTTAGTTGAGGCAAAGACTGATAAGGGCACTGAGCGTTTCATCATGGCAACCGAGCTTGCTGATGGTGTCATGAAGACTGCTGAGATCACCGAATACAAGTTCCTAGGTGAGAGCGTATCTGGTAAGGCCTTAGAACTTCAGCGCTTTAAGCATCCTTTCTTAGATATTGATGTTCCCGTTATTTTAGGTGCTCACGTAACACTAGAGGCTGGTACTGGCTGCGTTCACACCGCAGGTGGTCACGGCTTAGACGACTATAACGTTTCTATCAAATACGGTCTTGAAATTTATAACCCGGTTAAGCCTGATGGTTGCTTCCGTGATGACGTTGAATACTTTGCTGGTATGAACGTTTTGAAGGCTAACCCTGAGGTTATCAAGGTATTAGTTGATAAGGGCGTTTTATTAAAGGCAGTTAAGATCACCCACTCCTATCCGCACTGCTGGCGTCACAAGACTCCGGTCATTTTCCGTGCAACTGAGCAGTGGTTCATCTCCATGGATGGTCATGGATTGCGTGACAATGCCTTAGATGAGATTAAGAAGGTACGTTGGATCCCGGCATGGGGACAAAATCGTATCGAGGCTATGGTCAAGCAACGTACTGACTGGTGTATTTCTCGTCAGCGTACTTGGGGTATGCCTTGCGCAGTGCTTATTAATAATGAGACTGGTGAAATCCATCCTAACACTCCTGAAATCATCGAGAAGGTTGCCAAGGCTGTTGAAGAGAAGGGTATTCAGGCTTGGTGGGATCTGAGCGTTGAGGATTTGATCGGTAAGGAAGAGGCTCCTCTTTATCACAAGGATCCTAATACCTTAGACGTATGGTTTGATTCTGGTTCAACCTGGTTTACCGTCGTAGGTCAGCGTCCTGAGTTCTCAGGTCATGATATTGATATGTATCTTGAGGGATCCGATCAGCACCGTGGCTGGTTTATGTCATCCTTGATGCTATCTTGTGCATCTCGTGGCAAGGCTCCTTACAAGCAGGTTCTAACTCACGGCTTCACCGTTGATGGTCAGGGCCGCAAGATGTCTAAGTCCTTAGGCAATGTTATTGCTCCTTCAGAGGTGATCGATGAGTTGGGTGCCGATGTCTTAAGACTTTGGATCGCCAACAACGACTACACCGGCGACATGGCTGTTTCTAAGGAAATCTTCAAGCACACCTCCGATGCTTACCGTCGAGTACGTAATACCGTGCGCTTCTTGCTAGCTAACATCAATGGCTTTGATCCTAATAAGGATGCTGTGCCTTTTGATAAGATGCTTGAGCTTGATAAGTGGGCAGTATCCTGTGCAGCTAAGACTCAGAAGACCATTTTAAAGGCCTATGATGACTATGATTTCCATGCTGTAGTGCAGACCTTGATGAACTTCTGCTCAATTCAGATGGGATCTTTCTACTTAGATATCATCAAGGATAGACAGTACACCGCTAAGGCTGATGGCTTAGCTCGTCGTTCCTGCCAGAGCGCTCTCTACTTAATCGTTGAAGCATTACTGCGTTGGATGGCTCCTATCCTTTCCTTCACTGCTCAAGAGGCTTGGGAGACTATGCCTGGTAGCCGTGATGAGTTCGTCTTCACTGCAAATTGGTTTGATGGTCTATCTGAGCTTGATGAGAGCTCTAAGTTCAACTCAGCCTACTGGGATAGGATCTTAGCTTTCCGCGGTGAGGCCAATCGTGCTGTTGAGACTGCTCGTAATGCTGGTGTTATTGGCGGCTCACTTGAGGCTGAACTTTCCATCTATGCTAAGGATGAATTAAAGGCTGATCTTGAGCAACTTCAGGATGAATTGAAGTTCTTACTCATCACCTCTAAGGCCGATTTGGTAGAGGGCGATGCTCCTGCTGATGCCTTTGTATCAGAGAGCTTAAAGTGCGCCTTCACCGTGAAGAAGTCTCAGGCTCATAAGTGCGAACGTTGCTGGCATTATGAGGATGATGTTGATAGCGATCACGATCATCCTGGTCTTTGCCACCGTTGCGTTGAGAACATTGAGACTGAAGGTGGTGAGGAGCGTCATTTCGCCTAAAGCATTATGGCCATTATTAAAAAAGACAACGGACTGAGGTTCCTCTTTATAAGCCTCCTCATTGTCGTGCTCGACCAGTACACCAAATATTTGGTGGTTGAGCATATCCCCGCTTATACAAGCGGGGTGGCCGTAACCTCCTTCTTTAGCTTAGTGCATGTCTATAACGAGGGAGCTGCCTTCAGCTTCCTCGCTGGTATGGGTGGCTGGCAACGCTATTTGTTTATGGCAATTGCCTCAGTCATCTCCTTAGCCTTAGTTGTTGCCTTACTTAGAACCCCTCGTAGCAAGCCTTGGACCTGTCTAGGTATTGCCTTAGTTTTGGGGGGAGCTGTGGGCAATCTCCTAGATAGAATGTTTTTAGGCCATGTGGTCGATTTCTTAATGTTTTACATTAAGGGAGACGATTTCTTTTGGTCCTATCCATCCTTCAATGTTGCTGACATCGGGGTTTGCACGGGTGCGGCACTATTAGTCATCATTGGCTTATTTGCTAAGGATGAGAAAGATAAAGCTAAGGAGCACAAGGCATGAGCTTTAGGATCTTACTTGCTCGCGAACGCGGTATGTGTGCCGGTGTTGAGCGAGCAATTTTGGTGGTTGAAAAGGCTCTAGAACGCTATGGTGCAGGTAAGGTGTGGGTGCTACACGAGGTGGTTCATAATCGCCATGTGGTAGAGGATCTACAAAAAGCAGGCGCAACCTTCGTAGATACCTTAGATGAGGTACCAGAGGGGGCTGTGCTCATCTTTTCTGCTCATGGTGTTTCAATAGCAATTGAAAATGATGCTAAGCAACGTGGCTTTACTATCATTGATGCTACTTGTCCTGTAGTTGCTGGAATTCATCGAAAAATGAATCGAGCAGGATGCTATGGTCAAGAGGCTGTTGTTATTGGCCATCAAGGTCATCAAGAGGTTATAGGTACTATAGGTCAATATGAAGGCCCATCTACTAAGGTGCATGTTATTTTGACACCTGAGGATGTAGAAAAGCTTCAAATTGATGGTAATAATGCAATATTTGCAACTCAAACTACCTTATCAATTGATGAAACAGCTAAAACTGTAGCTGCTTTAAGAGCTAAATATCCTGAGATCTCAGGACCGCGCAAGGATGATACCTGTAATGCTACGCAGCTTCGTCAAAACGCTGTGCGCGATTTGGCCAAGCTCTCGGGGGCAGTGATCATTGCAGGATCGCAAAATTCCTCAAACTCCAATCGTCTGCGTGAGGAGGCTGAGCGAGTTGGCACTCCTGCTTATCTTATTGATGATGCGCAGGGAATTGATCCTAAGTGGCTTGATAATGTCAGCGTTATTGGGGTTAGTGCAGGTGCTAGTGCGCCTGATTATGTAATTCGCGATATCGTTGATTATTTGCTAGAGCACGGCGGAACTAGTCTTGAGGAGGTAGGTGAGGCTGGTGTTACTCGTCACTTCCCGCTACCTAGAAATTTACAGGGCTAATTTTAAGTCTTAAAAAAGGCGCCTTATGGCGCCTTTTGTTCGGGTTGCTAATTTTGCTAATTAGTCAATGTGCTGATACTGAGCGTTAGTAATTACGCCTGCATCATTGGTAACTAAGGTTAAAGACTGCTGAGCAAAGTTGTCGCAGAGTACTTCCTCAGTCTTGCCATTTTGGTGGGTGATCTTAGCCTTAATGGTTGAAAGAACTGGTAGGTTCTCCTGAGGTACACCAAAGTCATAAACTACACGGTTGGTGTAGGTAGACTTTCTTGCAATATCAATGGTATTGGCAACATCAGCAAGCTTGGTCTGTCCTTCAACAATGGTGATCTTCTTTAAGACAGGATCATCCATCTTTTTGTCTACTACACACTGATTGTTAGAGCCAACAACCATACCATCCTTATAGAGCACTAAGCGGCAGTGATCGCTCAAGCCTGCGGTGGAGAAATCAGACAGGCCATAGGTTACCAATGAGACTACAGCAGAGCTAGTTGCAGAAACGGTGCCGTCTGCGCAAGTAGTGGTGTAGTGAGAGAAGGTAAGATCTTCAACACTCTTTTCAACTACTGGTTCGCCCCATTTCTTTTCAACAGTAGCTTTATCACTGTTTACCTCAGGTGTTAAAACTGAGCATTTTTCAGCTGCAGCAATCTGCATGGCAGTACAGCCTGATAACATCATGCCACATGCTACGGTAGCAACGGTAAGTGCAATTAAATAAGGACGTTGCATGGAATAACTCCTAAATGTAATAGATTAGTTAGCTTCACTGATTTTTACGGTTAAAATTCGTATAACTCTTGATTTAACAAAGAGTTATACGAATTTTGTGCCGTAAAATGTAAAATCAGCTCTCATAATATCGGTAAATGCCGGTAAAATCTATTATTTTTATGCGCTCTTGTAAAATTTGTTAATCAATTACCGTGGAGGCTAGCCCTTGAGTGTTCGTGGTTAGCATCTAAAAGCATAGACAGATTATGATGAAGAATATTGAATTTAGACAGGCAACCTTGGCAGATGTAGAGTCACTTGCTGCTCTTGAGGCAAAATGTTTTCCTCCATCTGAGGGGGCGACCTTTGAGCGCATTTATAAGCGCGTTGAGCAATACGCCGATCGTTTTTTGCTTATGCTATCTCATGGCAGAATTATCGGCATGGTCAATGGCTTGTGTACAGATCTCAAGGATCTTAGCGATGCAATGTACGAAGATGCCTCCTTGCATAAGGACGATGGGCTTTGGCAGATGATCTTTAGTGTCTGTATCGATCCAAAGTTTTGGGGACAGGGACTTGGTTTAGTTATAGTAGAAAAATATATAGATGAGGCGAAGAAGCACTCTCATTGCAGGGGCCTAGTACTTACCTGCAAGGAGCACCTATTACATTTTTATTCTGAAAATGGCTTTGTTGATGAGGGGATAAGTAGCTCTGAGCATGGTGGTGTGGCCTGGCATCAAATGCGCTTGACCTTCTAGAGCTAAAAAAAGAGGATAAGCGCTAAAACTCATCCTCTTATCTTTTTATCCTTCAATCAATTCTGATTAGATATTGCTCTTATCAGGATTTATCCAAGCAGGATTTTTCTTCTCATAGGCTGCAATTTCATCTTCATGCTTTAGGGTAAGAGAGATGGCATCTAAGCCCTCTAAGAGGCAGTGACGTCTGAACTCATCTAAGCTGAAGGTAAAGTGCAAATCAGCACAATCTACAGTCATATCAACTAAGGAGATCTTGATCTTAGTACCAGGATTTTTCTCTAGCACCTTGAAGATTTGATCAACCTCATCCTCCTGAAGACGCAAGGGCAATAAGCCGTTGCCTAAGGAGTTGTTATTAAAGATTGAAGCAAAGCTAGGAGCAATAACTGCGCGGAAGCCGTAATCCATCAAAGCCCAAGGAGCATGCTCACGAGAGGAGCCGTTACCAAAGTTATCACGAGCAACTAAGATGGTTGCGCCCTGATATTCAGGCTTATTCAAATTAAACTCAGGGTTAGGCTGAGTCTCGGCATCATCTAAGTATCTCCAGTCGTGGAAGAGATGCTTGCCAAAGCCCTTACGACTTACTGCCAGCAGAAACTGCTTAGGGATGATCTGATCAGTATCGATGTTGGCGGAGTCAAGAGGAACTGCTACGCCTTCATATACGGTGAACTTTTCCATTTGTCTCTCCTTAATCTAAAAACTCACGTACATCGGCTAAGCATCCTTTGACTGCGCAGGCAGCAGCAGATGCCGGGCTCATAAGATGAGTACGTGAACCCTTGCCCTGACGACCAACAAAGTTGCGGTTGGAGGTTGAGGCTACACGCATGCCAGATGGGGCACGATCATCATTCATAGCAAGACACATTGAGCAGCCTGGTAATCTCCATTCAAAGCCTGCATCGATGAAGATCTTATCCAAACCCTCACGCTCTGCCTGAGCCTTGACCCACTGAGTACCAGGAACGGCAATTGCAAGCTTAATATTAGATGCAATATGACGGCCCTTTAAGATCTCAGCTGCAGCGCGGAAGTCCTCAATACGACCATTGGTGCAGGATCCGATGAAGACATAATCTACGCTATAGCCTGCGATCTTGGTGTGAGGCTTAACGTCGATATAGGCAACAGCATCAGCACATGATTTGGCAACGATTGGATCGGAGTAATCCTCAGGGGATGGGACTACATCAGTGATGGCGCATTCCTGACCTGGGTTAGTTCCCCAAGTAAGCTGAGGTTCAATCTTGGAGGCATCAAGCTCCACTACCTTATCAAAGACTGCATCATCGTCAGATTTTAAGGTCTTCCAATATGCAACAGCCTTGTCAAAATCCTCGCCCTTAGGAGCCATGAGTCGACCCTTGATGTATTCAAAGGTGGTTTCATCAGGAGCGATCATGCCGACGGTAGCACCAAATTCAATGGCCATGTTGGATAAAGTCATACGGCCATCCATGGAGAGTGCACGCACGGCTTCACCTGCAAATTCAACTGCATAGCCAGTACCACCTGCAGTGGTGAGCTTGCCAATGATAGCTAAGATCAAATCCTTAGCAGAGCAGCCCTTTTGCAACAAGCCCTTGCACTCGATCTTCATGGTCTTGTACTTAGCCTGCTTTAAGGTCTGAGTTGCCATCACATGCTCAACCTCGGAGGTACCAATACCAAAGGCAAGAGCACCAAAGGCACCATGAGTTGCAGTGTGAGAGTCACCGCATACTAAGGTAGTACCAGGTAGAGTAAAGCCAACCTGAGGTCCTACGATATGCACAATACCCTGATTAGGATGATTCAAGCCAAACAAGGTAACATCAAATTTCTTGGTGTTATTAATAAGGGCACGGATCTGAGTCTGAGCCATCTCAGAGCAGGCCTCAATGGTCTGCTCACGAGTTGAAATATCATGATCCATGGTAGCTAACGTGAGCTCTGGATGACGCAGCTTTCGACCTGCCTGCTCAAGACCTGCAAAGGCCTGAGGTGAGGTTACTTCATGACACAAATGTCTATCGATAAAGAGAGTAGGTAACTCACCTTGTTGTTGGAAAACAACATGGCTGTCGTAAACCTTCTCGTAAAGAGTTTTACCCATTTTTATAATAATCCTGACTTTTAATAATAATTAAGCTTCAGCAACTGCTTTGGCGATCAAATCACCCATCTGTGAGGTGGATAGCGGAGCACGAGGAGATGCACCAGACTCCATGAGATCGGAGGTGAGATTGCCCTCTGCAAGTACCTTAGATACCGCATCTTCAATAGCCTTAGCAGCATCGTTTTCCTTTAAGGAGTAACGTAGCATGAGGGCTGCAGATAGGATCTGAGCAATAGGATTAGCAATGCCCTTGCCAGCAATATCAGGAGCACTACCACCTGCAGGCTCATATAGACCAAAGCCACCTTCACCTAAGGATGCAGAAGGAAGCATGCCCATGGAACCAGTGATCATGGCACATTCATCAGAGAGGATGTCACCAAACATGTTGGAGCACAGCAAGACATCAAACTGAGATGGTGCCTTAACTAATTGCATGGTGGCGTTATCAATATAGATATGATTGAGTTCAACCTCAGGATAGTCCTTAGCAACCTCAGTTACGACCTCGCGCCAGAGAATGGAGCTTTGTAATACGTTGGATTTATCCACAGAGGTAACCTTCTTGCCACGAAGCATAGCAGCCTCAAAGGCAATCTTAGCAATACGCTCAATCTCGTAACGATGATAGATCTCAGTATCGTAAGCCTTCTCCTCAGGACCAGTGCCTTCACGCCCCTTAGGCTGACCAAAGTAGATACCACCAGTTAGCTCACGTACGCACAGCATGTCAAAGCCACGCATAGCAATATCAGCACGCAATGGGGATAAGGAGCCTAAGCCCTGGTAAATCTTTGCTGGGCGGAAATTGCAGTAAAGTCCAAAGTGCTTACGTAAGGGCAACAAAGCACCGCGCTCAGGACGCTCTGCAGGAGGAAGATGATCCCACTTAGGACCACCGACTGAGCCAAAGAGAATGGCATCAGCTGCCTCACAGGCCTTTAAAGTATCCTCAGGCAAGGGGGTACCGCACTCATCAATAGCACAACCGCCGGCAAGCTTTTCGTTAAAATTTAATTCAAAATCAAATTTTTTAGAGACAGCATTTAATACCTTTTTAGCCTCTGCCATAACCTCAGGGCCGATGCCGTCACCTGCCAAAACTGCGATATTGTAGGATTTCATTTATTTCTCCTGATTAATTCTTGCCTAATTCTTGTTCTTTTTCCTGCTCAATCATCTGGGCACGGTAAATACTGTTGGATGCACTGATAAGAGATAGTGCAGAAGCCTCAATAACGTCGGTTGAAATGCCTACGCCATAGTAGTGACGGCCTTCAAAAATAACATCGACGTTTACCTGACCTTGAGCATTCATACCAGAGCCCTTAGCAGTGATCTGGAAGCTCTCAAGCTTCAATTTAATGCCGGTGAGGCGGTTAATGCAGTTAAATACTGCATCGACAGGGCCGTTACCAGTACCAGACTCAGTGCGGGTACGCTTGCCAATGCGTAATCTTACGGAGGCAGTAGGGATGATGTTGTTACCACCTGACATTACGGAAAGGTTATCAAGCTTAAATTGAGATTCCTCTTCCTCATCTTGGGAGAAGAACATCAAGGCCTCAAGATCGTAATCAAAGACCTGTCCCTTTTTATCAGCAAGCTTTAAGAAACGCTGATAGATCTCATCTAGGTTATAGGTACCTTCCTTATAGCCAAGCTTTTCCAACACGGACTTAATCATATGACGGCCAGAGCGTGCGGTCATATGCATGTTGTTTTCCTTAAAGCCAACGCTCTCAGGGGTTAAGATCTCATAGGTCTGCTTGTTCTTAAGCACGCCGTCTTGGTGAATACCAGATGAGTGTGCAAAGGCATTAGAGCCAACTACTGCTTTATGGGAGGGAACAGGCTCATTAGTAACAGATGCAACCATCTGGGATGCGCGCGCGATGTTTTCGCAGCGAACATTGGTGTAGACGCCGTTCATATACTTCTCACGAAGCTTCATGGACATCACCACCTCTTCTAAAGAACAGTTGCCAGCGCGCTCGCCTAAACCATTCATGCAGACTTCGATCTGACGGGCACCCTCTTGTACTGCAGTTAAGGAGTTAGCAGTTGCCATGCCCAGATCGTTATGGCAGTGAACACTAATACGTGCTTTATCGATATTAGGTACGCGGTTGAACAAAGTCTTAATGATGCCACCAAATTCGTAGGGCAGAGTGTAGCCTACGGTGTCAGGAATGTTGACGGTGGTAGCGCCTGCTTTAATAGCGGTTTCAACGATGCGACAGAGGTTATCAATAGGAGTACGGCCTGCATCTTCGCAAGAAAATTCGACATCATCGGTGTAGTTTCTTGCATAGCGAACATGGTGCTCTGCCATAGCGATAACATCTTCAAAGCTACGGTGCAATTTATCCTTCACATGGATCTCAGAGGTAGCAACGAAGGTGTGAATACGGAAATGATCAAGACCATGTAATGCTTCGTTGACGGCATCGATGTCTTTTTCAACCGTACGGCTCAAGCCGCAGCAAACAGCATTCTTTAAAGCGTGGCCAATATCATGCACTGACTTTAAATCACCAGGTGATGAAATAGGGAAGCCTGCTTCGATTACATCAACTCCCAGCTCATCAAGCATCATTGCCAAATGTAATTTTTGTACTGGAGTTAAGGAGCGCATTAAGGCCTGCTCGCCGTCACGCAGAGTTGTATCAAATATATATACGTGGTTCTTATCGTTTGCCATAAAAAGCCTTTGCAAAAACCTAAAAAAATGGAACCTATAAATTAGGCGATGGCACTATCATAAGACAGCTTTTTTGCAATGCAAG
>CAVHVI010000064.1:0-10745 GCA_963639245.1 Bacteroidaceae bacterium | reverse complement strand
AAAAAAAATCCTCCGCTATTGGCTAAACAACCGCGGAGGAAAACTAGAGAAGGATTCATGGTCAGGAAGATCAGGGATTGACCATGTTCTCGCAATACACCTCTCTATTACTTCTTCTTAAACTCATCAGGCATAGGACCATACTGACCGCCATTAGGATAGTATTTCCAACCATCACGGATCTTAATCTTTTCATCCCAAGGAAGCTTATACTTGCCCTCAGCCAAATCCTTAACCCAGGTGAGGTAGTTAGCATGCTCACCACCAGGCTTACCAACATATGCACGGCAGCCTAAGTTAAAGATATTGTTCTCCAAAGCCCAGTTCTCACGAGCCTTATCAGCCAAGCGAGGGAAGAGCTCTGCGGTAACAATTTCCCAAGGATTTCTCTGGCCCTGCTGAATGACATTACCGTCATAGTTGCAGATAGTGCCTTCACCGAAGTAGTAGAACACGTTGTCATAGCCGGCGAGGTTAACAGCAACGGTATACATGAGGTTCTGCCATGCATTGGTACGGTTAGTGATGATCCACTGATCGTTAACCTGAGTAGAGTAGCCAGAAATACGGATGTACACGTTACAGCCCTTATAAGCAGCCTCACGAGCAAGCTCAGGGAACATACCGTCGTGACAGATACAAACAGCTAGCTTTGAGCCCTTAGGACCATCGCATACCGGCATACCAAGGTTACCAGGAGCCCAAGGCTCTACAGGTACCCAAGGCTGTAGCTTACGGTAATGCAAAGCAATTTCACCATCGGAGTTGATAATGATAGCGGTATTGAACGGTGCGCCACCATCAGGATTCTTCTCCATGATGGAGAATACGCCCCAAACACCAGCCTTCACGCAAGCTTCCTTGAATTTTCCAACTTCAGGGCTATCCAAGGTGAGCAACATTTCGTCATAGGACCAGATGGCAGTGTTTAAGCCTTGAGTTGAGTACTCAGGGAAAACGATGAGATCCAAACCAGGGTAACCTGCTTTAGTGGAAACAACTGCCTTGCAGATCTTGTCAACATTAACCTGAATATCCTCAGGACCAGATACAACAGGAACAGGATACTGAACTGCAGCTACAAGCAGAGCTTCTTCCCAAGAACTAACGGAACCAGTACTACCCATAACAATCACCTCTTTTTGATGAATAAAAATTGGAATTCTTGTTGTTCATCTCTTTCTGAACACAGGTTCATTATCAAGAAAAATGACTACCTAAAAAATTGGCAGAATGAAGCATTTAACTACGTCAAATAACGTATGTCAGAATTTGAGAAGAAAAAAATCCTGCAATGCATGAACAATGCAATGCAGGATCAGGGAGATAAAAATGCTCTTATCTTGAAAGGCAGACTATCAAACTAAACTGATAAGAATTTGGTTACTGTCTCCGCATTAACCTCGTCGCGAGGAGCGTCATACACAATATCACCACGTTCCATCACGATAATGCGATCAGCAACGTCTAGCGCAAAGCTCAAGACCTGCTCTGATACGAATATCGTAAGACCACGTTCATCACGTATTTGACGCAAAACCTTGGCCATATCCTTGATGATATTAGGCTGAATACCTTCAGTAGGCTCATCCAAAAGCAAAAGCTTAGGGTTACCAGCTAGAGCTCTAGCAATTGCAAGCTGTTGCTGCTGACCACCAGAAAGGTTGCCGCCACGCCTTTTGGCAAACTCCTCTAATATAGGAAAGGTTCGATATAAATCCTGAGGGATCTGCTTTTGCCCGGTGAAGGTCATGCCGCTTTTTATATTTTCATCAACAGTCATTGATGAAAAGATCATGCGCCCCTGGGGTACAAAGCCAATACCTGCACGAACTCGCTCATAATTCTTAAGCTTATCAATACTCTTTCCTGCTAAAGATACATGCCCACCACTACTTTTAATCATCCCAATTAGAGATTTCATTAAAGTGGTCTTGCCCATGCCATTTCTTCCAAGCAGAGCCACGATCTCATTTTCCTTAATGGATAAGTTGAGATCCCTAATCACCGTACTACTACCATAGGAGACAGCATAATTTTCTAATTTGAGCATATCAGACATATAAAGCCTCCTATTGACCTAAGTACACATCAATAACTTGTTGATTGTTCTTGACCGATTCCATGCTACCTTCAGCAAGCAGCTTTCCTTGGTGCATCACGCTCACGCGATCGGCAATATTCTCAACAAATTTCATATCATGCTCGATAACAATTACCGAACGTCCCTTGATAATGCGCTTTAACAGATCTGCAGTCTGAGCACGTTCAGATACCGACATTCCGGCAACAGGCTCATCAAGCATCAACAAAGCAGGATCCTGAATTAAGAGCATTCCTATCTCAAGCCACTGCTTCTGGCCATGGCTTAATAGTGCTGCAGGAGTATCAAGCTTATCGCCTAAAAGTACAGTCTTGGCAACCTCACATACCTTGTCGCAGATTTCATCATTACGTCTAAAGGCAAGTGATCCTAAAACGCTACGGCCCTTAGGATAAGCAAGCTCGAGGTTTTCAAACACGCTTAACGTTTCATAAACAGATGGATTTTGGAATTTGCGGCAAACACCAGCTTCAACTATTTCATACTCCTTCATCTTGGTAAGCTCTTTACCGCGGAATTTAATCGAACCTGCAGTTGACTTAGTCTTACCGCAAATTAAATCCAAAACAGTAGTCTTACCAGCACCATTAGGGCCAATGATCACGCGAATTTCGCCCTCATCGACATATAAGGAAAAATTGTCTACAGCTTTAAAACCATCAAAAGAAACAGTTAAACCTTCAATATAGAGAGCAAATTGCTTTTGAAGTCCCTTATCAGCTCTTAGTAGAGTCTTTTCATTTACGTTGTTCATTTGACCTCCTTGTGGACAGGGACACCATTAACCATAGTGCTATGTCCAGGATCACGAATGGTGATGAAGCTCTTAAAGAAAGCCTTTAGATAGTCGCGCACATAATCCTTATAAACACCAGCAAGGCCCATAGGAAAAGCCATAACTACTAGGATAAAGAGTGCACCCATGGCAAATAACCACAGCTCAGGGAAGTTTTCAGAAACTGCAGTCTTAGCATAGTTAACTAGGAGAGTGCCATAGACAGCTCCGAAAATGGACATACGACCGCCAACAGCACAGAAGATCACCATCTCAATTGATGCAACGATGCCTACGAAGGAAGGTGACATAAAGCCAACCTGCAGAGTAAACATAGCTCCACCAACAGCAGATAAAGCAGATGCAAAGCATAAGATGAAGATTTTGAAGGATGCTACATCATAGCCAGTGAAGCGAACACGCTCCTCTTCATCACGAACTGCAACCAACAAATGACCAGTCTTTCCGCGTAGCAGCAAATGTGAAACGAAGAGAGCACCAACAAGCAGGGCAACACATAGGTAATATAGAATTACCTTGGCTTCATCGGTACGAATATCAAAGCCCATGCAGGTACGCAAATCTGTAATACCATTAACACCACCGGTATAACCTTGCTGTCCCACAATCAAAATGGTCAGAATTGCAGCTATGGCCTGAGTGATGATTGAGAAATACACACCTCCCACACGACGCTTAAACATTGCAACACCTAGGATGTAGGCAAATATAGTTGGTACCGCAATGATTAGGATCAAAGTAATAGGGAAGCTTTCAAATGGTTTCCAAAACCACGGTAGCTCTGTAACCTGATTCCAATCCATAAAATCAGGAATACCAACCGTAGATTGATTCGCCGTAGCCTCCGGAGTTGATGCCTCAAGCTTTAAGAACATGGCCATGCAATATCCGCCAAGTCCAAAGAAAATTCCTTGTCCTAAGCTTAGAATGCCACCATATCCCCAACACAAAACTAAGCCCACAGCTACAAAGGCATAGCTTAAATATTTACCTAAGAGATTTAATCTAAAAACATCCAAGGCTGCAGGCATGATCACAACAAGCAAAAATACCAGCACAAGGAAATTCAATGCAGTACTCTTGTCAATTAAGGGTACTTGAAATCGTTGGTTACTTCTTCTCATACTATTTCCTCAATTTAACGACGAACCTTAATAGAAATTAGTCCGCTTGGACGCAACATCAAAATACCGATCACCACCAATAAGGTGAGTACCTTGGCCATTGAGCCTGACATGAAGAATTCCATCACACTCTGAGCCTGAGCAATACCAAAGGCAGACAGCACTGTACCCAAAATGGTGCCACCACCACCGAATACCACTACCAAGAAGGTATCAACGATGTATAACTGACCTGCGGTAGGACCAGTAGAGCCGATCATGGTAAAGGCACAACCAGCAATTCCTGCAATACCACAGCCTATGGAGAAGGTAAGTCTGTCAACTACTGCAGTATTAATACCTACTGCACCTGCCATAGGACGATTTAAAACTACTGCGCGTAATTGCAAGCCTAAGCTTGATTTATACATCAGTGCCCAAACACCTAAGGTCACGAAGATAGTCAGCACCAAGACAAACAGACCATTTACCGGAATTTCTATGGAATCCGTCAACTGCAAAGAGCCCATCATCCAATCAGGCAAAGTTACACCTACCTCGCGCGCACCAAATATGGAACGATAGGTCTGTTGCATGATGAGACTTAAGCCCCAGGTTGCCAACAGAGTATCCAAAGGACGTGAATATAGGTGACGGATCATCAACTTCTCTATTACTGCTCCTACTGCAGCCGTAATGAAGAAAGAGAGAATTAATGCAACAAAGAAGTAAATGCTAAATAACGAGGGCAGATAGTCCTCAAAAAAATGAGAGGTCAAATAGGTAACATAAGCACCTAAAATCATGAACTCGCCATGGGCCATGTTAATAACGCCCATCTGACCGAAAATAACCGCTAAGCCCAAAGCCATAAGGAGGAATACTGAGAACAAACTCAGGCCAGCAAAGCCTTGCATAGCGAAGATAGAGGCGAGCTCGGAGAACGTGTAGTCTGAAAACATGGAAAGCTCCTCGTTTTAGAAAATTTAGGGAGGAGTTTCCTCCTCCCTTTTTTAAGTCCCCGTTAAAGATTATTTATAGCCTTCAGGGAAAGGATTAGGCTCGATGACATCACTTTGATATACAACCTCAAACTGACCATCCTTCAAACCACGACCTACTACAGTCTTCATATAGAGATGGTGATTCTCGTGAACCTTGACGGTACCATTAGGAGCGCCATTGAATTCAACACCAGGCAAAGCCTTCTTCACAGCATCGATATCAAAAGTACCAGCCTTCTCAACAGCGGCTTTCCACAACCAAGGTCCAAGGTAAGCAGACTCAGTTACGTCACCGATCACGCTCTTATCGCCCCACATCTTCTTAAACTCGGAGGTGAAGTTCTTGTTGTTCTCGTTATCCATACTCTGGAAGTACTTAGTAACAGAGTAACCACCTTCATAGTTTTCACCACCAATGCCTAAGACTTCGTCCTCGGTTACTGAGGTAGAGAGCAGAACCGGCTTTTCCTTAGATAGTTCGATACCGGCGGCCTTTAACTGCTTGTAGAAAGCAACGTTAGAGCCACCAACAACGATTGCGAAGATGACATCAGGCTTCTTAAGCTTAATTTTGTTAATGACAGAGTTAAACTGAGTGTGACCTAATGGGTAATACTCCTCGCCAACAACATTTAAGCCATTCTTTTCAATATGCTTGCGAGCAATCTTGAAGGAGGTACGAGGCCAAATATAATCAGAACCAATCAAGTAGAAGGTTTTAGCTTTCTTTTCCTTCATGACCCAATCAAGACCTGCAAGGATCTGCTGAGTTGCCTCCTGACCGGTATAGATGATGTTAGGAGATTGCTCTAGGCCTTCATAGAAGGTAGGGTAGAACAAAAGGTTGTTATACTGCTCAAAGACAGGTAATACTGCCTTACGAGATGCTGAAGTCCAGCAACCAAAGACAGATGCAACCTTATCATTAACAATTAGCTTCTGAGCTTTTTCTGCGTAGGTTGGCCAATCGGATGCACCGTCTTCCTGAACGATTTCGATCTGACGACCTAAAACACCACCAGACTTATTGATCTGATCGATAGCCAACTTCTCAGCCTGAACAGAACCGGCCTCACTTAAAGCCATGGTGCCGGTGACAGAATGCAAAATACCAACCTTAACCGTGGTATCGGTTACAGCAAGATCAGATGCATAGGTGGAACTAACAGCCATGCACATTGCAGCAGCCATTAAGGTTTTCTTTAATAAAGTCATCTTGGTTTGAGCCATGATAAGGACCTCCGCTTGTTATGAAATTGAGATCATTGTCACGAAATATGACTTTAAAAAAAATATGCCGATTGCACCACCTATATACGCAAAATGACGTATACGGCTAGCTATAACCTGCTTTAAACTTAGAGTTAAAGAACATATTGGAGCTTACCAAATGTCAGAAAACCTAATTAAGATACGCAGAAAATACAGTCGATTTGCCGCAGATCAAACCTTAGAAGATTATTCCCTGCGCTATACCTCTCACCAAGTACGACATAAAAGCGCATGCACAGTTTCCATCTCGGCACTAGGCTCCATTAGCTTCTTAGCCTTAGAGGTAATTGGTGCCAATATCGCTCTATACTATGGGCTTAATCACTTAATTTTGGGTCTAATAGTAGCGGTTATCATCATATTTACTATCAGTTATCCGATTGCAAAATATGCCGTCAAATACAATGTTGACATCGATCTTCTTACCCGCGGAGCAGGCTTTGGCTATCTAGGTTCATCTGTTACCTCTCTTGTCTATGCTTCGTTTACCTTCATATTTATGGCCTTTGAATCAGCTATCTTGGCCTCACTACTTAACATGATCTTCAACGTACCTTTGTATCTTGGGTATGTTCTTTCAACGCTGATAGTTATTCCTGCGATTTTGAAGGGCTTTAAGTTTCTAAGTCGCTTTCAGGTATTTACTCAGCCGCTGTGGGCTCTATTACAACTTGTAGCTGTGGTATCTATTTGTCTAATTGCTAGAGATGGAGGTCTGCCCTGTGATAATTTGTTTGCAGAGGGAAGTTTCAATATGCTCTATTTTGGAGCTTCTCTTTCTGTACTTTTATCCCTAGTCTCTCAAATTGGTGAGCAGGTTGATTACCTGCGCTTTATGCCTGATCAAAATTCTGCAAACAAAAAGTACATCAAGTTTTTCACTGTAATTGCAGGACCAGGATGGATCATTGTTGGAGCATTAAAAATACTCATTGGCGCGCTGCTTGGCATCATAATTATGCATGAGCAGGCTTCCCCTGTTGTTGCAATCGATCCTAACTATATGTATCTGCGAGCCTTCCAAGGATCAGGAGGTGCTACTACTTGGGCATTGATCCTTACAACTCTTTTTGTGGCTCTTTCACAGGTAAAAATCAACGTAACTAATGGCTATGCAGGCTCTATTGCTTGGTCAAACTTTTTCTCGCGATTAACCCATTCTCATCCAGGACGTGTTGTTTGGGTATTCTTTAATGCAGGCATTGCATTGGTATTACTTTGCTGCGGAGTATATGAAACAACATCTGCAATTTTAAGCATCTACTCAATACTTGCTATATCTTGGTGTGGAACACTTGCCGCAGATCTTCTCATCAATAAGAAAATAGGCTTAAGCCCTAAGTACATAGAATTTAAGCGCGGCTGTCTATACGATATAAATCCCGTTGGATTTGGTTCAATGATAATCTCCTCACTTACTGGCGTTATCTGTTATAGCGGAATTTTGGGTGAAACAGCCTCAGCCTTCTCTGCTCCAGTTGCCCTAGTAAGCGTATTTATTCTAACTCCCACTATTGCCTATATAACCCAAGGCAAATATTACATTGCACGAGAAAACAAGCTACCAACCAAAGCCCAGCAATGCGCGATCTGTGGGGTCGAATATGATTCAGAGGATCTTATCTACTGCCCCTATTGTGGACAATATATATGCTCTCTTTGTTGTACGCTTGATTCTTGTTGTCAGGATGTCTGCAAGCACAATAATGCACACGACTCACAGAAAAAACTAACATCTTTTCTTGATAGATTTCATCTGGAAGTACCCCTGAAATTTATTGGATTTATGTTGCTGTTTTCCATGGTAATTGCAGTATTAATCCTCATAGTAGACCACTCCTTTGCTCCAAATTTTTCAGGCTTTGAGGAGCACTTATTTGACAAAGCACAGTTGCTGATGTTCATGCTCATGGAGATCGTCGCTGGGATCTTCACTATGCTCTTTTTGTTAGTTTCAGAAAGTCGACGTCGTGCTAGAACTGAGCTTAAGAAACAAAATGAAATCCTCATTAGAGAAATCGACGAACACCAAAAAACAGCCAAGCTTTTAGAAATGGAGCGAGAAAAAGCAGATGCTGCTAATAATGCCAAAACTCGTTACCTCTCAGGAATAAGCCACGAACTACGCACTCCTCTTAACACTATTCTTGGTTATTCTCAGCTTCTTGATAAGGCTAAAGACATTCCCTCTAACCATCGCCGCGCACTTGAAACAGTGTGTCGAAGCAGTGAATATTTAGCAGATCTTGTCGAAGGATTGCTTGATATATCAAAAATAGAGGCAGGACATCTTGAACTTCATGAAAGTACTACCGAATTAAGAAAATTGCTCGCACAGCTTTGCTCATATTTCGATGCTCTAGCTCAAAAAAAAGGCTTGTACTTTAACTCTCATATTGCTTCGACAGTCCCTGATTACGTCAAAACAGATGAAAAGAGATTAAGACAGATCTTAACTAATCTGCTTTCTAATGCGGTTAAATATACCGCACAAGGTGGTGTGACTCTTAATGTTGAATACCGCAGTGAGGTTGCCTGTATCAAAGTAAGTGATACCGGCATAGGCATTAGCAAAGAAGATCTAAAGAGTATATTCAAGCCTTTTGTACGACTGGACAACGCCAAGAAACAAGCCTCAGGTACAGGTCTTGGTCTGACAATTACCAAACTACTTGCAACCATCATGGGAGGCGATCTTGAGCTTAACAGTGTCTTAGGACAAGGCTCAACCTTTACGCTAAAAATAAAATTAAATCGCTGTGAAGTTCTTCAAGATAACCTTAATCCATTTGAAAACGTTATTGGGTATACCTGTAAAACAAAGGATTATTTAACTATTCTAACTGTTGACGATAATCCACAGCATAGAGCAATTATTCGCGCCTTCCTGGAACCTCTAGGCTTTAACGTTGTTGAAGCAGACTGCGCGCTAAAAGCTCTTGAACAAAATCGTCGCCATACCCCCGATCTATTCTTACTTGATATATCAATGCCAGGAGAGGATGGATGGTCGCTATTAAGAAAATTGCGAGAAAATGGAGTACACACTCCTATAGTTATGGTATCGGCTGAAGCGTCTGAAGGTAATGTACCAGATCGAATCCGACGAATGCACAATGGATATCTAATTAAACCAGTGAAGAGAGAAAAACTGCTTGAGATAATTTCCAAAGTTCTGCCGGTAGATTATTTCCATGACAAACAAGAAGTCATAAATGGTACAACTAATTCTGCCGTTATTGACTTAAAAAAGAGCGAAGTCCAAGTAAATGCGCTCCAAAATAAGGAAACAAGCACAAATAAGGAGCCTGAAGTTAAAAAAGCTCTACTCGATGACGAGGATCTTGCACAATATTTGTCTTTCGTAGATCTTGGATATATAAAGGGGATACGGGAACTAAATAAAAAACTTGCAACTCAGGGTAAGCTCTCATCAACAGAGGTCGAAAAATTAGATGCCCTAGCCTCACAGCTGAATTTTACGGAACTCCTAGAATTAGTACGGACGTTAAAACATGGATAACGCAGTGATTTTAATTGTAGATGATATGGCCGACATTCTTGCTATGCTCAATGAAGCTCTCGATCAGGAAGGGTTCTCGGTGCTCGTTGCATTAGGAGGTAATCAAGCATTATCTATCTGCAAGAAAATTGTTCCCGATCTTATTTTAATGGACGCAATAATGCCAGGAATGTCTGGCTTTGAGTGTTGCAAAGCATTACGAGCTGATCCTAAGCTGTCGCATATTCCTGTAATTTTTATGACAGGTCTTGATTCTGATGATACTGTGATGAAGAGTTTTGAATCAGGAGCAATTGACTATGTGCAAAAACCAGTGCGTATAGAAGAGCTTTGCGCGCGTATACGTGGTCATATTCAAAGATCCCGCCAACTAGCTCAATCCTATGCCATGCTCGATAGCTGTGGAAAATCATCTCTAAGTTGTGATGACAAAGGACGCGTACTTTGGCAAACCGCCACCGCATCCTCACTGTTAAATGAAACAGCACTATCCCGCATTGATATTCAAGCAAAGCTTGCTCAATTTCTCCCAAAAGCAGAAGCTGGTGATAAGTTAACTCTGTCAAAAGGCATATGCCTGAAATTTGAAGGCAAATCAAATGATGGTTATGTGCTGGAGATTAAAAAAGAGCTAGATGATGATATAGCTGCAGAAATCTTGCAAAAGTCATTTGGACTTACTTCAAGAGAAGCTCAAGTTCTATACTGGGTAAGTCTAGGCAAAAGCAACAAAGATCTAGGCATCATACTTAACATCAGTCCACGCACTGTCAACAAACATCTTGAAAGTATTTTTGAGAAGCTAATGACAGAAAACCGTACTGCCGCAGCCTCCATGGCTATAAAAGGTAAGCACCCTAAAACCCATTTTTTTTACAAAATTCTTTCAAGTAGAATGAGCACCGTGCCCTAGAGGTACGATGCTCTTTAAATTTTTGCAGGG
>CAVHVI010000063.1:0-10748 GCA_963639245.1 Bacteroidaceae bacterium | reverse complement strand
TCTATTTTGTTAGAGTGTTTTAAATCAAAATGGCCTAAAATTCTTGCAGACTTTTTTTATTTCATCAAAGTGGGAAGTCAATTAGATAGTAAAGAAAAATGGTGGTGGGGATCTGAACCACTTTTTACACTAGATCCGCAATATAATTTCTTATATTAGCCGCAGTTGGCGTTTCATCAAATAGCCCTAATGCGTATTCAATATACTCGATCCCGATCGAAACATCAGCGCAAATGAAGCTTTGTAATCGATAGTAATTCTTTTCCGCGCTAGTATTTCAAAGCCAGAAACGATAGTTGTCGGGGAATAATAAGATTTGGGAAGTAGCCCACAGAATATTAGCGCATCAGCTAGTAGTAAGAAAAAGGCTATTGCATGCGGTATAATTGCGCAAAATTTTATTTTGGGATTATTTTTGAAAGGCACTGCATTATTAAGGTCGCTTCACCTTCAATCTCTGCTTAAGGCAGGGATAGCCTTGCTGTGTCTTAATACCATCCTTTTACTTAATGGGTGCTCATCAAGTGATGATGAAGTGCAGGGTAGCGCCAATAGCGTAACCGATGAGGTAAGCTATGATATTGAAGGCGTAAGTGGCGAGGTGCTAGAAAATGTACAGGCCTCCTTATCCTCAATTCCTGCAGTATCTAAAAAGAATTCCTTCCTATTTACGCGTGAGATGCGCGACAAAAGCAAAACAGCTATGCGTGCCTTGGGCTATTACCGTCCAGAGATCAATATTGAACCTCCCGATCCTAAGGGTAATAGTAATGTGGTGAAAATTACTATAGATCCTGGTAAGAGCGTCTTTATACGTGAGTGTAATATTGAGCTTTTAGGTGAGGGTGCTAAATATAAGTCCTTTGTGGAAATAATTGAAAGAAGTGGGCTTAAATCCTATGGACACTTAAATCATGGTGTTTATGAGGCATTAAAAAGCGAGCTTAAGAATCACGCTTTGGCCTTGGGATTTTTTGATTATCAGGTATTAGTCTCTCAGCTTGTAGTCTATGAGGATGAGGGACGTGTTGATATTCAAATTATTGCAGATACTGGCAAACGCTATAGCTTTGGTGATTTGGTGGCTGACGATAAGACGCGTGAGCTTTTAAAGCCTGCTCAAGCTTTAATGAATTTAAATAAGGGCACACCATTTTCTGCTGAGGCCTTAAAAAGATTCCAACAGGAGATGTCACGCACTGGCTTTTACAGCTCCATCGATGCACGCGCGCAGGTTGAGAATAAGCATGATTATGAGGTTCCACTGGAGCTGCATCTTGAGCGTAAATCAAAAAATCTCATGCGTGTAGGCTTAGGTGTTTCCACAGACGAAGGAGCACGTGTTCTACTTGCTTGGGATAAGCCTCTTTTAAATGAAGATGGTCATTCGCTATCAACCTATGCACGTATATCTGCAGTTAAGCAAAATGCCGAGGTTGTTTATAAGATCCCACGCAAGGATCCTAATCTTGATTACTACTATATAAGAGCCGCTCAGATTCATACTGATCTTAATGACACCAAATCAGATCTTTCCCATCTATCACTACATTATGTAGCAGATAAGACTGGCAAATGGCATCGTGACTATTCCCTTCGTGGTGAGTACGAGGATTACACTCAGGGCAAAGAGACTGGTAATACCTTTAATGTAATGCCAGGGCTCTTGCTCTCTAGGCGTGAAAGTTCTGGTGGCTTTGATCCTGCTACGGGCTATGCAATCTCTGGAGACTTTACCGGTGGCTCCTCGCTGTGGTCTGACTATAACTTCTTTAGAAGTATTTTGTCGGTGCAGGGCATAATGTCACCTAGTGAGAATACACGCTTTTTATTTAGACTCACAGGTGGTGCTATCTTTGGCTCAGATGCTACCAAGGTTCCTCCCTCATTGCGCTTCTTTGCAGGTGGCGATCGCTCCGTACGTGGCTTTGATTACATGCGAGAAGCTCCTAAAAAGGATGGCTATTTAAAAGGTGGTCGCTATCTTGCAACGGGAACTGCTGAGTTCCAATTCCCAATTGGTATCACTTCATCTCGTGGAGCACTATTTCTTGATGCGGGCAAAGTTTTCGACAGATCGGGCTCAGATAATGAAAAGATGCTGTGGGGACCTGGTCTTGGCTATCGCTTCTTATCAAAATACGGCACTGCGGCAATTGATCTAGCAACTGGTATAAGTGGAGATGATCATAGCTATAGACTGCATTTCTCCTTTGGTCCGGAGTTTTAGTCATGCTACGTAGGGTACTTTTTTATGGCTTAATGGCGTTTTTAGCTTTTATTTTTTTGTTATGCGGAACGCTATATTATTTGCTGTGGACTACCTCAGGCTCGCAATTTGTCTTTAAAAAATCCCAAGAGTTGACTGCAGACTATATTAGCCTTGAGGGCGAAATTGAAAGTGGCAACATCGCGCAGGGCTTTAAAACCAAGGGAGAGCTTAAAGTAGTAGTGCCTGAGGTGGTAACCGTACAGATGGATAGTGCGGATATTAAGTGGTCACTTTGGCACTATCTAACATCAGGTATATTAATTGCCGATTATATTAAGGTGCCGCATCTTGAGGTTATTTTGCATGATGAATGCTTTATGCCAACTGTTGATGACTCGGAAGCTGCCGAAGATCCTGATGAGGAGCCCTTTCGTCTTGATATTCCTATCAGAGCCAAAATTGAGCATTTGATTTCATCAAACTTTGCCTTCCGCTCGCAAATTGTAGATGTATTAGTAGATGATCTTGATCTTAGCGCCTCATGCTTTAAGGACTATGCCGGAGTGCAAAGAGGACGCCTTAAGGATGTTGAGGTGCAGCTCAAGCTTGAAGAATACGATAGCAAGCAAGAGCAATATGTAAAAGATCTTATAAATAAGCTCAAAAAAGAGGGCAAGCTTACAGCAGAGCTTGAAAAAGAGTTTGGCGGTCAAAGTGCAGCTAATGCAGAGCCTTGCCAAGATCCTGCAAAGCATGCACCCGCGACCTTTGGTCCTCAAGGTATTGAATTCTTCCCCACAATCGATCTGCCCTTAGATACTGAGCTTCGTGATCTGCTCATCACCCGTGGTCGCTATCATATGGAAGGCTTTGATACTGGGATCTTTGATGCCTATGTCGATGCAGGATGGCTTGGACATAAGCTTACGGTAAATAAAACTGCCGTGGCTCATGCATATGGCAAGGCTCAGGTAAGCGGTGTCATGGATTTTAAGGATCACTTTGGTCTTGATTTTAAGCTTAGGGCTAAGGGTGATGATACAGAGGTTGCCTGTAAGGCCTTTGGTGGTCTTATTTGCTCTTTAGAGGGAACAGGCTCGGTCAAAGGACAGTTATCTGATTTTACCGCTCAGGTTAATTTAACTGCACCGCAGAGTCTTAAGGTTAAGGCACGCTTGAACGTGCTTGCCGACAATATTCCACTTGAGGCTAGTGTTAGCTCCAAGCTCTTTTCCTATCCTTTATATATACCTAAGGATTTTGCGGGGCAATTTGAGAAGGCCAAGCTTAGTGTGGGGGGAGATGATACAGACGTTGACGGCTCATCAAAAAACTTAGATAAGGATGAAGATGACAGCCTTGATATCAAGCTTAATATTCCAGCTAATGCCCAAGGAATAGTGGCACAGGATCTTGATGCCAGCTTCAAAGGCGAGATCTTAGCTGATTTTAATGCTGATCTTAAGACCACTTTAACAGGCTATGGCTTATCAGATGCCAAGACTACAATTCACCTATCCTCAAAAGATGATGAAAAGGATCCTGATCTTATAGCTTTAAAAGGCTCCTACATGGATGTACCCTTTGAGGCCTCTGTTAAGGGGCAGATGCTCTCAGGTCTTGATGCTCTTAGTGCCTTTTCCTCAATACTAGATGCCGATCTTGATGAATTAGCAGAAAATTTTGCTTTGGATTTAGATGATGACGAGACTAATAATTTAGATAAAGATCAAGTAGCTAATAATAATGAAGACTCTTCATCAGAACTTATTGCACAAGATAACGCCAAGCTTGCGCCCTTTGAGGTAGTTTTTGATTTTAAATCAAAGAATGGGGCATCCATTTCTCAATTCTTACAAGGTCCTGCCTCCTTACATAGTGCCTTTACTGTAGCTAAAAATGATGAGCAGCAGATCTTTGCTAAGATTTCTGATTTTGACTTAGATGCGGTATTAGACGGCGTTAAGACCAAGATTAAGGCCAATGCTGTAGATTATCAAAATCAGTCCCTATCCTTTGACAAATTTAGCTTGGTACAGGATGAGAATTCCATCTTGGCAGATGGCACCTTAAGTGCAGAATCATCACTTGATGTGCGCATAAAGCTAAAAAAGCTTAAGAGCATTCTACCTGATCTCTCAGGTAGCCTTGCTGGTACCTTGCATTTATCAGGCATGCCTATGGCTCCTGATGCTGAGCTTTATGCAAATTCAAAGGAGCTTTCGTATCAGGATATAAGTCTTAGAGGACTTACCGTTAACGCCAGGGCCAATTCTCATAATAAGAGCCTAGGTGTTACTCTCTTTACCGACAGTTTGCGTTTTAGTGAAAAGCTTAAGCCTTCTAAAAAATGCATGCTCGATCTAGCAGGAACGCTTTCATCGCATCATTTTAATTTTGGCTGCTCTGGAAAAAATTCAGGCTTTATCTCCATAAGTGGAGGCATTAGCGATAAGGATCCTATTTGGTCCTTAGATTTACAGGATTTTGTCCTGGCAACTGAGTTTGGTCAAAATATCAATTTAAAGCGTAAGGTTGCCCTAAGCTACAATTTTGATGATGGCTCCTTAAGCTTTGCGCCCTTTACCATTAATTCAACCTTTGGCAATTTGGATATAGGTGGTGGCAAGCTTATAGATGGCAATTTAAAGAGCAGCATCAAATTAAGCAATTTTGATTTAAGCTCTTTGCAAGCCTATATGGATGAGGATGTGAAGCTAAGTGGAATTTTTACGCTTGATGGAGTGCTAGGTCTTGAAAACTTTGAGCCACTAATCGAGGTTAAATATAACCTAGCTCGTGCACGTATCCTAGCTCACGGAGCTTTCTTTGACTTTGATTCCCTCTCAGGCAACATAGATATGTCAAAAGGCGACTTAAGCCTAGATTTATCAAGCGTGTTTGGGCGCCAGAGTGGTAGCCTTGATACTAATATAAAAATCCACGATCCATCAGGGAGCAAAGCCTTATCAGGAAGCTTAAGCCTTAGAGATTTTAAGTTGCAACGCCTAAGCGGTCTTGGCAATGGCTTTAATGAGCTTGAGGGCATGGCTAATGCCTCCTTAGCCTTCTCGGGCACGCTTTTAAATCCCATGATCGATGGCAGTATAAAAATGAGCGGAGCTGCTGAGCCTAGGTATGATATAGGTAGGCTTAATAGCTTTGATCTTGCCTTAAATGCTCATGGTCAAACAGGAGATCTAGTTGGAACAATAGGTGTCAATCAAGGACAGCTTAATCTTAACGGGAGCTTGAATTGGGCCGAGGGGGCTAATGGGCAGTTGCATGTTGTCTCAAATCGTCTCCCTCTTTTCTTAATGGGCTATGGCAATTGCTTTGCCAATGTTGATACCACCGCAAGCTTTGGTGATATTACTAAAATTTCTGGAAATGTAAGTATTCCTAAGGCCAATATCAAGGTCTCAGGCATTGGCGATAGCGGTATTACTCCCTCCAAGGATGAAATTATTATAGGCAAGGATGGTAGTGCGGCTTTAATTAAGGATGTTCGTAGTAGACAGCATAATGGTGATGGTATAGAGCTTGATTTGAGAGTGGATGTGGGACCTGATATTAAGCTTGAGGCTATGGGACTTAAGTCAGGAGTAGTAGGTGGTGTTGAGCTTAAAAAGCAAGCTGATGAGTATGATATCAAGGCTGTGGGTAAGGTATCCCTAGTAAATGGTAGGGCTGATCTCTATGGTCATCGCTTTATTGTTTCCTATGCAGATTCTATTTTTGATGGTAACATTGCATCCCCAAAGATTTCTGCTGAGGTAATTGCCGATCCATCAGGCATTGAGGATGATGTTGAGGCTGGTGTCAGAGTAAGTGGCATCGCAACAGATCCTAATATCGAGCTTTTCTCAAGACCTAGTATGTCCCAAAATGAGATCCTCTCCTATCTACTTTATGGACATGGACTTGAAAAGAATACTAATGATCCTGATTCCTCAAGTGCCACGCTCTTGATGGCCTTAGGCTTAGGTACCACCACTGGTCTTATGAACTCCATTACCAGTGCCATGGGGATGAGCAACGTACAGTTCCAATCCTCAGGTAGTGGTGAGGAGACACAGGTAGGCGTGCAGACCTATCTTACCAACAAGATCATGATGTCATATGGATATGGCGTATTCACCTCTGTAGGTGAGTTCAAGCTACGCTATGAGCTGATGCGTAAGCTATATGCAGAATTTGTTTCATCTTTGGATCAAGCTGTAGATTTAATTTACAGCTTTGAGTTTGACTGATCGGAAAAGCCGGAGCTTATTTATGATCAAGATTAAAGAGCTAATCCCCGTATATACCGAGGAAATGATTAAAGAGCGTGTGGCACAGATGGGCAAGGAAATTGCACAGGATCTGCCTGAGGGAGATCTCATCTGTGTTTGCGTTTTAAATGGAGCTGTGTTCTTCTTTACCGATCTAGTACGTGAAATCGGCCGTCATCGTAAGGGACTTACCATCGATTTCTTACGTGCCTCCTCCTATGCTGATGGCATGTCCTCATCAAATGAGGTCAAGATTAAGAAGGATGTAGATTCAGATATCAAGGGCGCTAATGTGCTCTTTATTGAGGACGTTATCGACTCTGGTATCACTATGTCAAAGCTCATCCCTATGTTTAAAGAGCGTGGTGCTAAATCAGTAAAATTGGCAGCTCTAATTGACAAGCGTGAGCGTCGCGAGGTTGATATCAAGATAGATTATGCAGGCTTTGAGCTTGAAAAGGGCTTTATTGTAGGCTATGGCTTAGATCTTGCTGAAAAATATCGCGAGCTTACTGGTATTTATGAGGTTGTTGTTGAACAATAATCAGAATGTAAAATTATTTAGCGAGCTAAGTGCTACAGATTTAGCTCCGCTTTTTAATAAACCGCAGTGCAAAAGTACTGCAGAGTTAAAGCCACGTTGCTTTGCCTCTTGGCAGCTACGTGCTATTTCGGCAATGCGCTCATTAGTTGCATCTAATGTAGCTAGCGCTTTGCTCCTTACTGTGCCTGAAAGCTTGGAGGGAACGCAGTTTGCATCCGAGCTTGCTCTTCATCTAGACTGTGAGCCCTTGATTTTGCACAAGCTCTCATCAAGCTATGTAAACAAGGATGGCTCGATTGCAGCTGAGTTTAAGCTCTCAGAGCTGTGGGTAGTAGCTGCACAAAGCCTGCTTGAGCATCCAAAGCGTACCTCCTTATTGCTTGCAAATTCCTCCCTAGGTAAGCTTCCAAAACTGGTAATTGTGGGATCTGCTAGTGATTGTCAGGATTTAATGCTCATCTGGCCTAGCCTTAAAAATGCACTGCATGCAGATGTAATTACTACCTTTGCCGTATCTGCCGAGCTTTTAGGACAGTATGTGGCAGCTCTTGCGCGCGAGGGCTTTACTAAGCATTTAGATGCTGAGGCTTTAAGCTATCTTACAGCCTATTGCACCCGCATCTATGGCGATCGCCGCTATATGAGCATCGAGGATATAAATCTAAGACAGCTTTTAGATGAGGCCTCAGCCTTGGCAAAGGATAAGCTTATTACGCTATATCCTTTATTAAGAGCAATTGGGGCTCAAGATTTTCGCGAAAATTATGTCGCCCAGGCCTTTGTAAGGGAGCATAGAGATAACGAAATCATTTTGGCAACTGACGGGCAATGCGTAGGACAAATCAATGGCTTGTCGGTAATTGAAACTGCTGGTACTAGCTATGAGTACGGCGAGCCCGTGCGTATTAGTGCAACGGTACGTGCAGGAGGAGACGGCGAGGTTATCGATATTGAGCGTAAGGCTGAGCTTGCAGGTCAAATTCATGCCAAGGCGATGATGATCATCAATGGCTTTATCACCCGTGAGTTTGGATCCATTTTGCCAATTCCGGCATCGGCCTCCTTGGTATTTGAGCAGTCCTACTCTGAAATCGATGGTGATAGCGCCTCGTTAACCGGGCTTTGTGCGGTGCTCTCTGCCTATGCAGATGTGCCTATTCGCCAAGATCTTGCCATAACTGGTGCGGTCGATCAGTTTGGTAATGTAGAGGCTGTAGGTGGCATCAATCACAAGGTTGAGGGCTTTTTTAAGATCTGTGCGCTTAAGGGCTTAAGTGGAACTCAGGGCGTGATCATTCCTCACAGCTGTGTGCCGCAGCTTGTTTTGCGCTCTAATGTCAAAAAGGCTATAGCTCAGGGTAGGTTCCATATTTACACTGTATCTCATGTACGTGGTGCCTTGGAGCTATTAACTGGCTGTGCTTGGGGTGATGTTGATGATCCTAAGTCAATTGTGGCTAAGGTTGTTGATCGTTTAGAGGGCATTTCAAATCACGGTGAGAGCACTCCCTGGTGGCATTTTTGGTAGAGTATCTGCCATCAAACTATAGCTTTTAACGGTGCACAAAATAGCGTTTTTTGACTTTTTGTAGCACCGTTTGTGTTTTTTATTGCACACTTTAAGTTCAAATTAATCCCAAATAATTGAAAATTGCTAAAAATGTAGCCTCATGGTGCATACTAATGACAGTCTAATGCAAAAGACTGCAATTTTGTATTTTATTGAGGAGCGTGTGGAAGCACGCGTTTATACATGAAGTTTTCAAAATTCCTTGCCACAAGCTGTGCTGCCCTTGCCATGATGACTGCCTTTGGTTCACAGGCAGCCGATCTTCCTGAGATTAACTTTGCCACCGAGCCTACTTTCCCTCCCTTTGAATTTACCGAAAATGGCGAGATTGTTGGCTTTGAGATCGACATTATCAATGCCATTGGTGAGGTTGAGGGCTTTAAGCCGGTGATGGTGGCCATGCCCTTTGATGCAATTTTACCTGCTGTTATGGGTGGTATTCAGGAGGCCGCTATCTCTGGTATCTCTAAGAATCCTGAGCGTCAGAAGAAAGTTTTATTCTCTGATGGTATTACCGTTGCAGGTCAGGGCATCATGATCCACAAGGATTTTGATGGACAGATCCACACCATGGATGATTTAAAGGATCGTAAGGTTTGTGTACAGCTAGGCTCTGTTGGTGCTGAGATCGTTAAGAATATTGAGGGTGCTCAGTCTATTACCTTCAATACCATGCCCGAGGCTTACATGGAGCTTAAGAAGAAGGGCTGTGATGCTGCTGTAACCGGTACTCCTGTTCATCAGTACTATTTAGCCCAGACCCATGATACCGATTTGAAGTATCTTAAGGAGTCATTAGTACGTGCTGCCGAGCTTGGTATCATTACTCGTAAGGGCAATGAGCAGCTAATTGATAAGCTCAATGATGGTATTAAGAAGATCAAGGAAAACGGCAAATACGACGAGATCGTAGCTAAGTGGCTACCAGAATAAGTATTTTTGCTGTATGAGCATGAGGGCGCCTTTGGGCGCCTTTTTTGATGTATAGTAAGTAAGATTTCGTAAGTAAAATTCTTGGCATCAAAGGTTGGAGCGCTATGGTTAACGCTTGCTTAAATGATAATGCATTTACTAGCTTGCCTATAGGATTTAGTGATTTTTCTGCTCTGCGTAGATTAAACAAGATCTATGTGGATAAGACCTCCTTTATCTATGAGATGTGTAAGACAGAAAAATTCCTGTTTCTATCCCGCCCCCGCCGCTTTGGTAAGACCTTGCTCGTTAACACCATTCACGATCTATTCTTAAATGGATGTAAGAACTTTTCAAAGCTTGCCATTGAAGCTCTGTGGCAAGACACGACTTACCCAGTTGTTCATTTTGATTTCATAAGCTGCAGATCTTTTAATAGCTTTGAAAGCTTTCAGCGTAAATTTGAGGATCAGATTTTCTCAGCTGTTGAAAATGCAGGCTTTCATCTGCCACCACTTGGAAAGCTAGGCTCGCAAAATATAGTATCAGCGCTTGATCGCATGCTACAGCTCTTAGATCTCAATACCCGCTTGGTGGTGTTGATTGATGAATATGATGCACCGCTTAATGAGGCCTTAGATAATGCAGCATTATTTGAGGCGGTAAAGTGTGAGCTCTTTTCCTTATTTGACATCTTAAAAAAGCATAGCTCAAAATTTCGTTTTCTCTTTATTACTGGGATCTGTAAGTATAAGAATTTAGGACTGTTCTCGGGGGCCAATTTTGTAAGTGACATCAGTATGGATGTTGCGTATGGCACCTTGCTAGGCTATACCAAGGATGAAATTAAGCAGTATTTCATGCCTTATCTAGATAGAGCTGCCAAGGTTTTAAATATAAGTGTTGAGGACTGCCTTCAGAAAATGGCCCGTGCCTATGATGGCTATTGCTTTGATGACGAGGCTACAACTCACGTCTTTAATCCTTGGTCGAGCTTAAATTTCCTGCAAATGCCAGAGAAGGGCTTTAGAAACTATTGGTATGAATCGGCAGGCTCTCCTATAGTTCTTTTAAAATACCTTAAAAGTCATGCACTACGCGATCCTAGAGAATATGGCTTAGATCAGATTGTGCCATTAGATATCTTAAACTCGTCTAAGGTTATATCGAAGCTTGATGATCAAGCCTTATTACTGCAGGCAGGCTACCTTACCATAAAGAAAAAGTATGGACCAA
>CAVHVI010000062.1:0-11194 GCA_963639245.1 Bacteroidaceae bacterium | reverse complement strand
GTCTTGTTGCCAACGTTGCTTATCTTCGCAGTTTTAAATAGATTTTGTAGAAAAGGAATTATGTATGCAGGCTGTCGTACTCACCCATTTTGGTGGACCTGAGGTCTTAAAATTAACTGAGCTTCCCGAGCCTATAATTGGAGATGAAGAGGTCTTAATCGATAATAAGGCAGCTGCGGTTAATCCTATCGATGCTAAGATAGCCGAAGGAACCTCCTTTGTCTGTAAAAAGCGTGAAGGTGAACCCTTTCCTTGGAGTCTAGGCTTTGATTGTGCTGGCATTGTAATTAAGGCTGGGAGTAAATCTGGCTTTAGTGTTGGTGATAGGGTTGCCGGAACTGCAGGTTCTTCTTTTTATCCTTGTGCCTATGCCCAAAGGGTAGCCCTGCATAAGGATAGCTGTATAAAAATCCCTGATGGGATTGACTTTGATAAGGCGGCCTCGTTGATCACCGCAGGCCTTACAGCTTTAAGCATTATTCATGAATTTCCTGAGAATGCTCAGCGCATTTTTGTCTCAGGTGGATCGGGTGGAGTTGGCCATCTACTTTTGCAATACCTTAAAATTCAAGGCTTTTATGTGGTGGCATCCTGCTCTGAAAGCCATATCATGGATATTGAGGATATTGCAGACGAGGTATTTGATTATAAAAATGCACTGCCTCAAGATTTTGACGCAAGCTTTGATGTAGCTGTTGATATGCCAGGTGGTGCGCATGGAATTGCCTTATATTCTTTGCTTAGAAAATGCGGCATGCTAATTACCGTGCCTACTATTACCGAGGATATGGTAAAGGTAGCATGTCCTGAGGATAAAAAATGCCAAGGGGTGCGCTGCATCAGATCGCAGGATAACTATCAAGCTCTATTTGATTATGCCAAGGATGGGATCGTACCGAGAATTTCAGTGCGTATGCCCCTAAAAAATGCCAGCTTGGCGCATATCCTGATAAAGGGTGGCCATACTACTGGCAAGATAGTGTTAATCCCGTAAACATGGGCTTTATTTTGCCTAGGTGCAACTGCGCCTTAAATTAAGCTAAGAGAATATGGTAGTACAAGAGCGATAAGGTAAGCTTTGGCTTTAGCAGACATAGCTTAAAGGTTATAGCCTGTTTTAGTACAAGCTTTAGCGCCTGGGAAAATTAACCGAGTAGCCTTAAAAAGACGAGCTTGGTAGGAGTGAGCGAAGCTTTGAGTTGAGCTTTTGAAAGCTATGTTAGGCTAGGTGGCTAACGTTATTTTCAGGAGGCAGCAACTTAAGCTTGCCAAAAAGGGCCGGATATCGCTACCCGGCCAAATGAGCAGAACGCTCAGGAGAGAAATCTTCTTAACCTTGTAATAGGGACATGGCTATTTGCGGCTTTTGATTTGCTTGAGTTAGGATCGAGGTTGCTGCCTGCTGTATTATGCTCTGCTGTGACATATTGGAGGCCTCCTCGGCATAGTCAGCATCGCGAATACGTGAGCGAGCGTCGGTGACGTTTGCAGACACATTTTCCTGATTCCTGATAGTGGATTCCATGCGATTTTCCACGGCACCTAATTCAGCACGCTTAGAGTCTACAATGTTGATCACCGCATCGACGGCTTGAATGGTTTCTTGAGCGCTTGAGTAGGAGGCTACGTCAAAATAAAATCCTTTATCCTTATCTTGTACTAAGCCACTCTTCGAGTACGCAAAGCCCATGTTGTTGGTGATTGTATTTTTTTTAAATTTTCCTGATTCAATGGCAAGATTATAGATACCAGATAGAGTCATACCAGTTGATAGACTGATATTTAGTGTGTCATAGGCATAAGCGCCTACTTGGAATTTAACAACACCTGAAGCATCTAGCATACCCTTGCCCGCACCGGCTAAAATCTGTTGGCCGGCATAGGTGGTCTTGCAGGCAATACGGGTGATCTCCTTTGATAGCTGCAGTACTTCTTCCTGAATAGCTTGACGATCAATTGTGGTATTAGTGCCATTAGCTGATTGCACGGCAAGGGTACGTATACGCTGGAGCATGGAGGTGGTTTCATCAAGTGCCCCTTCCATGGTTTGAGCTAAGGCGATACCATCGTTGGCGTTGCGGTTGCCTTGGGAAAGGCCGTTTATTTGGGAGGTTAGACGATCACTTATTTGCAAACCAGCGGCATCGTCCTTGGCAGAATTAATACGCAAGCCCGTGGATAGACGCTGATAGGTGGTTTCAAGAGAATTGGTAGCCTTATTTAAGGCTGATTGGTTACGCAAAGAGGTAACGTTAGTATTAACGTACAGAGCCATAATAAAAATCTCCTAAGTTTTTTCCTGCTGTAAAGGAAACGGTCATTGCCGTTTTTTTAATATTTGCTCTGTATATGAAATAATCGTGCCAAAAAAATTAAATTATATTAGGTAGGTTAAAAATGGCGTTTTTATCAGCTTTAATAGCTATAGGGGGCTTGCTGTATCTTGCTTTAATGTCAGTTTTTTGCCTCCTTTTGTAACTTTTTGCCGAAAAAAACGTCTGCGTTTGCAGACGTAATTTAAAAGGATCAGGACTTAGGCTGCTTTTTTGGGGAAAATAACCGATGCGAGCACGCCTAATGATAGTAATACGGCAATTACTATAAGCGAGGTATAAATACCTATATCCATGCCAAAGCCAAATAAATGCAAGGACGCGCCGGCAGCAAGCTTGAAGGCAATAAAGAACAGCAACACGATCACCGCCTTTTCAAGATGCACTAGATAGCGACGTACTGCATCTAACACAAAATACATCGATCTCAGTCCTAAAACGGCAAACATCATGGCTGAATATACGATCAATGGCTCACGGCTTACGGCAATTACTGCCGGCACCGAGTCAAAGGCAAACATTACATCCGTAGTTTCAATAACGGCCATGCATAAAAATAAGGGGGTGCAAAAATATTTGCCTACTCTTTTTAAAATAAGGCCCTTGTTCTCATCCTTAGAAAGCTCCTGCTCAACCTCCTTTTTCGTTAAAAAGAAATTATGGGAGACTATCTTGGGAAAGACTGGAATAAAGTGACGTACGGTGCGGTAAGCAAAGTTTTTTGAAATATCAGCGTTTTGATCTTTATCATCATCCTTGCTTTTAAGCATCATCACGCCTGATAGCGCCACTACTGCGGCAAATACCAACTCTACTGCAGGGCCTAGTGCAAAGAGGGCCGAGCCTATTGCGACAAAGATTAAGCGAAAGACTACGGCACCTAATACGCCCCAGTAAAGCACACGATGACAATATTGCTCTGGTACCTTAAACCAAGCAAAGATAGCCATCATCACAAAGAGGTTATCTACAGACAGCGCCATCTCAAAGAGGTAGCCTGCAAGGTATAAAGATGAGACCTCGGAGTTAAAGTGGAATTTTAAGAATACGGAGAAGCCTAAGCCTATAGCGAGCCAAAAGAAGGTCCAAATTACGGCTCTTTTTAGTGATGCTGGCTTATCGCCACGGTTTTCGCGCATATCAAAAAAGAAGGCCACACATGCCAATACAACAAATACCGCCACGGTTTCAAATTCAAAGCCAATATGAGTATTCATACTCTCTCTCAGAGGATCTCGCGATCCCATAAATTAAGTTTGCGATTTTGCGGATAAAAAATCCCCATCTTATGATCACAGATGAGGATTAGTTAAGGCTTAGCTAAAAATTAGTTGTGGACTGGATTTTTAGGCATAGCCTGTCCGCACATATAACGTACCGTGGCATCAGGCTGTGGCGATGCATCAAAGCAGGAGGTAGTTCCTTTATGGCAAGTAGGGCCATCAGGACGGGCCATGATTAAGAGCGTATCTTTGTCACAATCGGTTGCAATAGAGCGCATATGTAAAAAGTTTTTAGAGCTCTCACCCTTGGTCCAAAGACACTGTCTTTCACGGGAGAAGAAGGTTACAAGCTTAGTATCTAAGGTTTTTTGCAAGGCCTCTTTATTCATATAGCCTAACATCAATACCATGCCGGTTTGGCAATCCTGCACAATGGCCGGCATCAAGCCATTGACCTTTTCAAAGTCCAGCTCATCAATGCTCTGAAAGCCATGAAAATATCTAATCACGGATGACAATTCCGTTCTCCTTTAAGTATTGTTTAAGATCTGGGATCGCAATTAAGCCCTTGTGAAATACAGAAGCAGCAAGCGCAGCATCGCAATCTGCATCACGAAAGGCCTCAAGAAAATGATCCATTTCACCAGCGCCACCTGAGGCAATCAAAGGCACCTTGCATATTGCTCGGACCTTTTTTAGCTGCTCAATATCATAGCCCTTGCGCATGCCATCTTGATTCATCATATTAAGCGTGATCTCACCTGCGCCACGTTTTTGCACTTCCTCTACCCAATCAAGAGTTCTCCAGTGGGTGGTAACGGTACGGGACACATCGCCGGTGTACTGCTTGACAAAGTAATCATTCTTATCTTTATCATAGAAGGTATCGATGCCAATGACTACGCAGGAAACTCCAAATTTATCGGCAAGTGCGGTAATAAGATCAGGATTTTCAAGGGCCGGGGAGTTAATTGAGATCTTATCGGCACCATAAGATAATATGGTATGCGCATCCTCAACAGTTCTTATTCCACCAGCCACAGCAAAGGGAATATTAATTACCTCGGCTACCTTGGCAACCCATGATTTATCTACTCTTCTGCCATCAGCCGAGGCGGTAATATCATAGAATACCAATTCATCAGCCCCCTCTTGGGCATAACGCTTGGCTAGATCTACTATGGATCCCATGACCTCATGGTTTCTAAACTGTACGCCTTTAACAACTACACCATCGCGTACGTCAAGGCAGGGAACTATGCGTTTGGCCAGCATGCTATCGCCTCCTCAACGCTAAAGCGTCCTTCAAGTAGCGCACGTCCTAAAACACAGGAGCTAGCACCTGCCAAAGCTACATTCTTGATATCCTCAAGACTTGAGATCCCGCCTGAGGCAATGATATCGAGGGCGCTGTATCTTTGGGAAATCTTGGCATAGAGTGAGTTATTGGCACCCTGCAGCATGCCATCACGACTAATATCAGTGATCAATACATGCTCAATGCCAAAATTTAAATAACCATCTAAGACGCTCTCAAGACGGATCCCGGAGTTTTTAAGCCAGCCATGGGTTGCAACATAGGGAATGTCATTTTCAATATTAACGTCTAAGGCTAATACAAAATGCTCAGCACCAAAGCGACGCATCCAACCACGCACTAACTCTGGAGACTGCACTGCAGCTGAGCCTATCACTACGCGCTCAACTCCAATTGCAAGTAGATTTTTAATATCAAATTCAGAGCGAATGCCTCCACCAGTTTGGATAGGAAGTGGGGAGGATTTAACAATTTGTGCAATTAATGCCTGCTGACGACGGCTTGGATCGCGGGCCCCCTCAAGATCTACTATATGAATAAGTCTAGCACCTTGATTGGCGGCATCTAAAATCTTTTTAATAGGATCAACATCAAAATCAGTGGTACGGTTGTAATCACCTTGCTTTAAGCGTACTACATGACCCTTTAGAAGATCCAAGGCTGGAATTATCATGTTGTCTCCTTAGAAATTTTCTAGGAAGTTTTGCAACAGGCGTGCACCCACCGCTCCTGATTTTTCAGGATGGAATTGCACTCCCATGAAGTTATCCTTGCTAACTGCTGAGGCAAAGGCTGAGCCATACTCGGTAATACCTATGGCATCAGGGCCTATTTCCATAGCAAAGCTGTGATCAAAGTAGAAGAAGGCTTCATCTTTAATATTATGAAATAGCGGATGATCATTATGCTTAACCGTATTCCATCCCATGTGTGGAAGCCTTCCGCCCTTAGCATCAAGCCTTAATACCTGCTCATCCATAATGCCAAGGGTTTTGATGCTGTTATCCTTTGATCCTAAGGGAACCTCTTGTGAGCTTTGTGCTAGCACCTGCATGCCAAGACAAATTCCTAGCAAAGGTTTTTTATTTTGCAAGATAAAATCTAAAAGCTTACGCTCTGCAATTCCCAGCATCACCGCCGCCGCTGCGCCAACTCCTGGGAAGATGAGGCGATCGGCTTTTTTTAGGATCTCTATATCAGAGCTTACCTCGACCTCACATTCAAGGCGCTTTAAGGCCTGTAGCACCGAGTTTAAATTTGCAGATCCGGTATCAATAATGGCAACTTTTTGCATGATGCACATTACTCCTAAAGTTTACCCTTAGATGAAGGAAGCTCGTTACCACGACGAATTAGAGCTTGACGTAGGGCTCGTCCAAAGGCCTTAAATAAGGCTTCTATCTGATGGTGGCAATTACCCTCGCTTACCTTTAAATGAAGGGTAAGTCCCATGGCAACGGCTAGGGATTCAAAAAAGTGCGGTACCATTTGGGATGGCATCTTTCCTGCCTTATCACGGCTAAAGCTACCCTCAAAGCTAAATTCGCAATGCGGTCTGCCGGATATATCTAAGGCAACGGTTACTCCATCTTCATTGAGGGTATCTGCAAAAACTGCGGCGTAGACCTCATCCATGGGCAAGACAAAGCCAAAGCGTCCAATGCCACGTTTGTCACCTAGAGCCTTTAATAGGGCTTGGCCTAGTACAATGCCGGTATCCTCAATGGCATGATGTTCATCAACTTCAAGATCGCCTTTGACATCAGCTTCAATGGAAATTCCACCATGAGTTGCAATTTGATCAAGCATGTGATCAAAAAAGCCCATGCCTGTATTGAAATGGCTGTGGCTTGCATCATCGAGATCTACTGAAATTTTGATCTGAGTCTCACGGGTATTACGCTCAATCGTAGCTGTACGATGTGCATTACAAAGCTTATCTGCGATCTCGCTCCAGCCATTTTCCTTACGGTTATAGCGAATGGATCCAATACCCATGTTTTGACCCATGGCCACATCAGAGTCTCTATCACCTATGAAGTAGGAGTGCTCTCTATCCCATGAGGTGTCCTTCATATAACTCATTACCAAGCCTAGCTTTGGCTTACGGCACTCACAGTTCTCATGAGGATGATGTGGGCAGATCAAAATTTGCTCAAAGGATATTCCCTGACTTTCAAGAGTGTTAACTATTAAGGCATGCGCAGGATTGAAGGTCTCAAGCGGAAAGGATGCAGTTCCCAAACCATCCTGATTTGAGACCATGACTAGGCTAAAGCCTGCTTGCTGAAGCTTTAGCAAGGCAGGTACTACCATAGGCTCGAAGACCACCTTATCACAGGAATCTACCTGCTCATCACTAGGCTCTGCAACTAAGGTACCGTCGCGATCGATAAAAAGATATTTCTTCACAATTATCCCTTAAAGATTTTCACCACAGCTTTCAATTACACGTAAGGCCTCATCAAGCTCTAAATCAGAGCCAATAGAGATACGAATGCAGTTTTTAAGACCTGGCTTGTCATCAAAGGAGCGCAAGATCACGCCACGGGTTGCCTCTGCTTTAAATACTGCAGGGCCATCCTTAAATTTAACTAAGAGGAAGTTGCCGTGAGATGGGAAGACCTTCTCTACAGCCTTCATGCCAAGTAAGGCTGCCTCAAGAATGGAGCGACGATTTTGGCACTCGGCAACCCTTGCCTTCATCATATTAATGCCCATGGGGAGCAAGGCCTGATTAGCAATTTGAGCTACAGGATCTGCAATAGGGTAAGGATCGATAACCTTAAGCATGCATTTTATAATTTCAGGATTAGCTAGGGTAAAGCCACAGCGAATACCTGCTAAGGCAAAGGCCTTAGATAGGGTACGAGTGATGATTAAATTGTCATACTCATTGATAAGGGCGGTATAGTCAGCAGATGCTGGGGCAAACTCGATATAAGCCTCATCCATTACGATAAAAGTCTCAGGAAGAGCCTTTAAAAGCTTTAAGAGCTCATCTTTAGGGAACACTATGCCTAAGGGATTGGCTGGACTATCGATAAAGACTGCTTTTACCTTAAAAGGAGCATTGCTTGCAGCCTCAATTACGGCATCAGCACTTAAGCTAAAGTCCTCATTGCGCTTAGCCTCGACTATATGAACGTTATTAGTCTCAGCTGCTACCTTATACATACCATAGGTAGGAGGTGCAATTAAGATAGCCTCACAAGGTTCTACAAAGGTTCTGATAATTAAGCTAATAGCTTCATCAGAGCCACGAGATGCTAATACCTGAGATTTGGTGACTCCGGCAAAGTCTGCATAAGGCTCAATTACATTGTCAGGCTGACATTCAGGGTAACGATTGAGGTTTAAAGAGTTTAATAGATATTTTTCACTCTTTGGAGATTCGTTGGCATTTAAAAAGGTGTGACCATGACCGCCAATACGACGAGCTGATTGATAAGGGGTTAGGCTCTGAACGTGAGCACAGGATTTTTTTGCAATATCCATAAGACACCTTTGATAAGGATGGCCCCAAGCATACTTAGGGCCTTTTAATTAACGCTTGGTACGGACTACCACAGCGTTCTTGTGAGCAAATAAGCCTTCTGCGTCGGCGATGGTTTCAACAGTATTAGCAATAGCCATCAAGCCTTCACGACTTGCACGCTGTACAGTGTAACGACGACGATAATCTGCAGTACCTAGGGCATGCTGAGTGTGGGCATAGCCATAGGTTGGCAGGGTATGATTAGTGCCTGAGGCGTAATCACCTAAGGATTCAGGTGTGTATGCTCCCACAAAGATAGATCCGCAGTTACGAATATGAGGAATATAATCGTCAGGGGAGTCTACCTGTAAAATTAAATGCTCTGGGGCATAGGTGCAGGCAATAATGCAAGCCTCAGCAACTGACGATGCTACGATCACCGATGAGTGAGATAGTGCCTTTTGTGCAATTTCCTTGCGTGGAAGCTTATCTAATTGCAATAGAGTTTCAGCCTCTGCCTTTTTAGCAAGTTCCTCAGATACCGTCACCAATATCACCTGAGAATCCGGTCCATGCTCTGCTTGAGACAGGAGATCAGCTGCAACAAAGCTAGGATCTGCGTGATCATCTGCAACTACCATCACTTCAGATGGGCCTGCAGGCATATCTATAGCAGCACCTTGTGGATCATTTGATGCCAAGCGCTTAGCCATAGTTACAAATTGATTGCCAGGTCCAAAGAGCTTTAATACCTTAGGTACACTCTCAGTTCCATAGGCCATAGCGGCAATTGCCTGTGCACCGCCTATATTAAAGATACGCTTAACGCCACCTTTAAAGGCTGCATAGACGATACCATCAGCAATTGGCGGAGGGGAGCACAAAATAACCTCAGGGCATTTTGCGATCTGTGCCGGAATTGAAAGCATGAGGGCCGTAGATACCAAGGGGGCACTACCGCCTGGCACATAAAGACCTACAGAATCAATAGGGTGCTCACGTAGCTCACAGATAATACCTGGAGTGGTTTCTACCTTGATATGGGTGCTCTCTTGGGCGCTGTGGAATTTATAAAGATTGTCATAGGCTTTATCGATGGCATCTTTAAGAGCAGGATCGAGACGCTTGATGGCAGCCTTCTTCTCCTCCTCGCTCATTTCGAGCGCATCACCTTCATAGTGATCGAGAGTTTTAGAAAATTCTTTTAAAGCAGTATCGCCCTCTGCTCTAATACGCGCAATGATATTCTCGACTATGCCTTGAACCTTGCCACTTGTTGCCTGAGCAGGACGGGTGAGCAGGGCCTTGCGCTCGTCATTATTTAAATCTTCCCAAATACTGATTTCCATGTGAGGCCTCAGTCTAGCATCTTCTCAATAGGTACCACCAAAATGGAAGTAGCGCCTAGCTTCTTTAGGTTCTCAAGAGTTTCCCAGAAGACCTTTTCACGGGAAACTACGTGCATGGCAACGCGAGTAGGATCTCCTTCTAACTGAATAATTGAAGGATTCTCAGCACCTGGCAAAATTGCACGGATTTCCTCAAGCTTATCCCTAGGGGCATTCATCATGATGTATTTGCTTTCAACTGCGGCCATGATGCCGTGGAAGCGTTGCACTAGGAGATCCAAAAGCTTTTGCTTTTCAGGATAGAGTTCCTGATCGCGGCTAATTAAAACAGCCTTTGAGGTATAAACAGTTTCAACTTCCTTTAAGCCGTTAGATTGCAAGGTCGCACCGGTGCAAACTAAATCGCAGATAGCATCAGCAAGTCCAGCTCTTGGAGCAACCTCAACTGAGCCATTTAATAACACTGCTTTATAATTAATACCCTGGGCCTTTAAGACGCGACGTAATAAAAAAGGATAGGTGGTAGCGATCTTTTTACCCTCAAGATCCTTGAGGCCATGCCATTCAAGCTCAGAGGGAATAGCAACTGATAGACGGCAGTCACCAAAGTTCATTACCATGATCTGCTTGTAGCCAGTGTCTAAGCCATCGACACTGCGTTGCATTTGGGTTTCTTCAAGTACGTTTTGTCCGACGATGCCAAGATCAACAACGTGATCCATTACAAGGCCAGGAATATCGTCATCGCGTACACGCAGAATATCAATAGGAAGATTCTCAGCATGTGCAAGCAGATGGTCGCGGCTTTCATTGAACTTAATGCCGCTGGCGCGGAAGAGTTTCTCGGTCTCATCGGTGAGACGGCCTGATTTCTGAATGGCAATGCGCAGGCGCTTTTGAGTGCCTTTTTCGCAACATGCTGTGCAATTGGTCATGATGATCTCTAAAAATTATCTAAATAAAAATGCTTCTTGGAGTGCATATTTATAGGTGCATTCCTTTCCAAATGATGACTATAGCACAACATTTGATTTTCTTGCGTCAGATAAATAATTTGTCTTTAGTGCGCAAAATTGGGGAAAAATTCGCAACTGGCTTAAAAAAGGGAAGTGAGCAACGATAATAAGGTTAAGAAATGTTATTTCTGGAGGTGGCTATGGGACAGGATCTATTGTATTCAGTGATGCCAAGGCTTAATTTTGTGCCATCTCAGCTTGCATATAATCGTCGTGTTTCAAAAAGTGATAGGACTCAGACGCGATCAAAGTACAATGAGGATCATGAAGAAAACTTTGATGAGCTTTATCGGAAAGCACTTGGCGAAAAAAAACATGGTGCAAACGATAAACTACCATATGGCTATCAAAGCATTGATGATAAGGCGTGATATTGAAAGATGTAGAAACGAAAAAAGAGACCTTAAGTCTCTTTCCTATTATTTTCTGGAGCGGGAAACGGAGCTCGAATCCGCGACCCTAACCATGGCAAGGTTA
>CAVHVI010000061.1:0-11354 GCA_963639245.1 Bacteroidaceae bacterium | reverse complement strand
GTTTAAAGCACATTACGACGTAATTGTAGTTGGCGGTGGTCCTGCCGGCATCATGGCTGCCTTAGCATCTGCCAAAGCTGGTGCAAAAACCTTAATTGTTGAAAGACTAGGCTTTTTAGGAGGAACTGCCTGTAACTCCGTAATCGGACCTATCTCTCCCTTCCACTTTGGTGATGAGCAGGTAATTAATGGTATCCCTCAGGATTTTATGAATGAGCTTATGGCTGTTGCCGGTAGCCCGGGTCACTTAAAGACCTTAGATCCTTACGGTTCAGGCGCATCTCTTGGCTTCTATGATCGTGAAAAATACAAATATGTTGCTCAGGAGATGATGGTTAAAGCTGGTGTTGATATCCTTTTTCATACCTTCGTACGCTCTGTTATCAAATTTGGTCAAACCGTAACCGGTCTTGTTGTCTCAGGTCGTGATCATGACTTTACCTTCTCCTGCAAACAGGTTGTTGATTGCACAGGTGACGGTGATGTTGCAGTTAAAGCAGGAGAGGAATACGTCTTTGGTGATGAGGAAACTCATAAGGCTCAGCCAGGCTCTTCAATGTTTGAAATGGCCGATGTTGATGTTGAGAAAACCTACGACTATATCGTCAATAATCCTGAAGACTTTGAATTTAAGACCGACTGCGTGCCTTTAAAGCCATACAGTGATCGCTTAAAGCAACACTATTTCGTAGCTCAAGGCTTTAAAAAGCTTGTTAAAAAAGCAATTGATAATCATGATCTATGCTTTGGCCGTGATAGCGTCATTATCTTAAATGGTGTACATCCTGGCTCTATTCACTTTAATGCAACCCGTGTTCATGGCTACGATCTATCTAATACCGAGCAAAGAGCTTGGGCCGAAATTGATGGTCGCCGTCAAATTGAATCTGTCTCTGAATTCATGATTAAGTACATTCCAGGCTTCGAGCACGCTTGGGTTAACGATACCTCAAACGAGGTAGGAAGCCGTGAAAGCCGTCATATAAAGGGCGTATACACTCTCACAGCTAGCGACTGCCTTGAAGGGCGTAAATTTGAGGACGTAGTCTCAAGAGGCTATTTCCCTATGGACGTGCATAATCCTGATGGTGCCGCAGGCTACAGAACCGATGGTAAGGGTGGTAGCTGGACTGATTTAAAGGATACATATGATATTCCTATTAGATGCCTAGTTCCTGCTCATATCGATGGTTTGGTACTCAGTGGTCGTAGCATCTCTGGTCAGTCTCAGGCTGCAGGATCCTACAGAACCCAAGGTGGCATTATGGGAATTGGTCAGGCCTCTGGCGTAATTGCCGCCCTAGCAGCACTAAGCAATACTCAGCCTCGTGCTTTAGACGTCAAGAAGGTGCAGGAAAAACTTGTTTCTTTCGGCGCATCTGTATGGCGTGATGAGGAGCAAAAGGCTAAAGAAGAAGCTCATGCCAAGAAATGTGTTCAGGAGTATCTAAAGACTCGTTCTAAGTGGATCACTGATCCTACCATTCTTAAGAGCTATCTTGACTAATAATTTATTACAACGTGTAGGAGCATACGTGCTCCTACCTACAAACAACAAAACTAATATAAGGTGGTACCTATGAAATCATTGAACAAATCTGTCATCGCTGTTTGCGTTGCCACAATAGCATTTGCATCAGCATCCGTAGCTCACAGCGCAGAAATCAATCTAACTTTGGCTCATGCATTAAACGAGCATCACTCCGCCCATATAGCTATGCAGGAAATGGCAGATCTAATTGCCAAGAACACAAACGGCCGCATCGAGGTTCAAATTTTCCCTAATGCTCAAATGGGCTCTGCCTCTGAGACCATGGAAATGTGCATGGCCGGTGATATTTCAATGGTTCACGTAGGTGCACCACAACTTGGAACTTATGATGATGCATATTTCACCTTTGGTCTTCCTTACCTTTTCAAGGATAAGGATGAGTACTATAAGGTAATGCAATCTGATGCCATGCAGGATTACTTCTACTCAACAGCTGATAAAGGCTTTGTTACCTTGAACTTCTTGTCCTCTGGCGATCGTAATTTCTATACCCCCAAAAAAGCCATCAAATCTCCTGCAGATCTCAAGGGGTTAAAAATCCGTGTGCAGGATATGAAGACATCAATCGATATGATCAAGGCTATGGGCGGAACTCCAGTTGCTATGGGTTACGGTGAGGTATACACCGCACTACAAACTGGTGTTATCGATGGTACTGAAAATAATGTTTTGGCTTTAACTGAAGCCAATCATGGTGAGATCTGCAAGGTCTTTTCTTGGGATGGCCATGCCATGGTACCAGATGCCATTGTTATGAACGCCGATGCATGGAATGAATTATCTCCTGATGATCAGAAGATCATTCGTGATGCCGCCACCACGGCAATGCAACATCAGCTTATAGCTTGGGATAAGGCTACAGACGAGGCCATTGCCAAAGCTAAAACCATGGGCGTTGAATTTGTTGAAAATATTGATAAAGCTCCGTTTGTTGAGGCCACTGCATCAGTTCGAGACGACTATGCCAAAGAATATCCTGGCGTTAAAAAGATGTTGGAGCTAATCGAAAGCGCCAAGTAATTAATTACTAAATAATCAGGGGAGATATGAAATGCATAATTCCCCTGACTTTCCAACAAACAACAAAGAGGTCATCATGCTCGATAAACTTACCATGATTAGAGAGAGGGTATCTGCATTTTGTGGATATGTAGCAGCTCTCCTGCTCTTAATCATGTGCCTATTGGTCTTATACCAAGTATTTACGCGTTACGTATTAAACGATCCTGCAGCCTTTACTGAGGAAATCGTACGCTACATGTTAATTTGGACAGGATTTGTCGGTGCAGCTTGTGCCTTCGGTACTAGACAACATATGGCACTGATGGTTGTCGTTGAAAGCGTTAAACCTAAAACAAAAGCTTGGATGATGGCTTTTACAGACGCAATCGTCCTATTCTTAGCAATTTTTGTAATGTTTATCGGTGGTGCTCAAAATGCCATCAACTCTGCTAATGCATTCTCGCCTCTTTTAGGTGTTCCTAGGGCATTGGTCTATGCCATAGCTCCATTATCAGCAATCTTTGTGATCATCATTCAAGCCATCAATATCGTAGAAGATTTGCATATTAACGACAAAAAGGAGACTGCATAAATGAGTATTGGTCTTTCAATTTTGCTGTTGTTCGGGATTTTCTTCCTTCTCCTATTTTTAGGATGCCCTATATCAGTTGGTATTATTACAGCTTCACTATTTACTGCTTTGACGGTACAGCCTTGGAGCTCTATCTGCCCGCTTATCATGAAAAAGATGAACGGTGGTGTTGAAAACTTCTCTCTATTAGCTTTTCCGCTATTCATATTGGCCGGCAATCTCATGAATAATGGAGGCATTGCTAATAGATTAGTTGACTTTGCCAAACTATTCGTCGGACGTATTCCTGGATCACTTGCTCATGCTAACGTGGTTGGTAACATGCTCTTTGGTGCCCTATCTGGTTCATCAGTTGCAGCCTGCTCAGCTATGGGTGGATGCATCTATCCTATTCAGAAAAGGGAAGGATATGATCCCGCATTCGCTGCCTCAGTAAATATTGCCTCCGCTCCTTCAGGAATGCTGATCCCGCCGTCAAACGGCTTCATTATCTATGCCACAGTGGTAGGCGGTACCTCAATTTCAGCACTCTTTATGGCAGGCTATGTTCCTGGCATATTGATGGGCTTGGGTACTATGTTGGTTGCATTTATCTATGCCAAACGCCATAACTATAAAGTATCAGGTGGACAGCCTCTTTCTGTTTGGATCAAGACCTCCGTTGAGGCTATCCCAAGCTTATTGATGATCGTCGTAGTTATTGGCGGTATAGTCTGTGGTGTATTTACCGCAACCGAAGCAGCCGGCGTCAGCGTCCTCTATTGCTTTATATTGTCACTTTGCTATCGCTCATTGAACGTCAAGCTCTTTATAAAGATCTTAGTCGAAAGTGCGGTGATTAGTGCTGTGATCCTCTTCCTAATTTCCGCCTCTACTGCCATGTCCTATGTAATGGTTCGTACCGGTATCCCTGGTGCCATCAGCAAGGCTATTTTGTCAGTTAGTGACAATATGATTGTGATCCTGCTTCTTATCAACGTATTACTTTTGATAATAGGCATGTTCATGGATATGACTCCTGCTATCTTAATCTTTGTGCCTATCTTCTGGCCTATTGTCCACTCCTTTGGCATGACATCAATTCAATTTGGCACTATGCTCATTTACAACCTCTGCATCGGCGCTATGACACCTCCTGTAGGTTCTGTGCTCTTCGTTGGCTGTGGTATTACCAAACTTAGAATTGAACAAGTATCCAAGATGTTATTACCTTACTTCTTAATGCTTATCCTGATCCTAATGTTGATAACCTACATTCCTGGATTGTCAGAGGCATTACCTAGAGCATTAGGTCTAATGGCTTAAAGAATCTTCAAGATTACTCCTTGTTTGTTGAACCTTTGCGGCCCCTTGGGGCCGCTTTTTTTGGTACACAATTTTTAAATTCTTGGTACACATTTTTATAAGTGTACTGCCATGAAATTGATTGCTACTGCTTTGCTTAGGTTTACAACAAGACTAAGCTAAAAATGGGAGAAATAAGCCAAAAGATTGAAGCTTTAGTGATTATTATAAGAGGATATGAAACTGTTGAAAAAGTATGATAGTGGTGCGAAAAGAGGGACTCGAACCCTCACGCCTTGCGGTACTAACACCTGAAGCTAGCGCGTCTACCAATTCCGCCATTTTCGCAATATTAGGATGGTGATCCCGATGAGATTCGAACTCATGACCACCGGCTTCGGAAACCGATACTCTATCCAGCTGAGCTACGGGATCATATTGTAAAATCTCACAGTTTCTGCGCGGTATTATACACAGTCAAGGCAAATTTTCAAGTAAAATGGAGGCCGAATTTTATCATTAAGTAGGATGAGCATAGAAAATGTCATTTGAAGAAAAAAGAGCGTTTCGCGGAATTCGTGCTGTCTATGGCGAAGAAGGTTTCGAGAAACTACAAAATGCCCACGTGTTGGTAATTGGTGTGGGCGGTATTGGTTCATGGCTTGCAGAATCTCTGTGTAGATCTGCTGTTGGAACCTTAACCTTGATAGACTCTGACACCATTGAGCTTACCAACTCTAACCGTCAGCTTCATACCTGTACCTCAACCGATGGTCTTTATAAAACCAAGGTACTAACTAAGCGCTTTTTGGATATTAACCCCAACCTCAAGATCAATACTCTAGAAACTAAGCTTACTCCAGAGAATATCTCTGAGATCCTCAAGGATTGTCCTCCCTTTGTTGCCGAGGCCATTGATGATATCGAGGCTAAGGCTTATGTAGATGACTTCCTAGCCAAGCGTAAGACTACCTTTATCGTTGCAGGTGGCGCAGGTGGCAGACGTGATCCTAGAAAGCTTGATATTGCAGATCTCGCTGCAGCCAAGGGCAATTCTCTTATTGCAAGATTACGCACTATTTTAAGAAAAGAATATGGCTATCCTAAAGGTGGTCTTAAGATGAATATTCCTTGCGTCTTTACCTCAGAGAAGCCTGTATACTCTGAGAAGGATGCCTACATGTCTGGTGATTTGCCTGCCTTTGGTGCCGCTATGCCAGTAACCGCATCTGCAGGTCTTATGATGGCATCTTGGATTATCGAGAAAATCGTAACTGCATAAAACATAAGGACGAGCTGATGATCGAGCAAGAATTTGAACAATTAAAGGATCTTTTAAGAAAGAAACTGCCGGATTACTTGCAACAAAAAGGGATCGCCATCGATTCTGAATTTACATGCTTAAATCCTGAGCATGACGATCATCAGCATTCTATGATCTACGATCCTAGAGACAATCGTGTTCACTGCTACGGCTGTGGCAAGCAATACGATATCTTCCAGATCGTAGGTCTTGATTACAATTTAATCGATTTCATCTCCCAGTTTAAAAAACTCCATGAGCTCTTCTTAGGACCTCTTTCTAATCAATTAAGCGATTTCCTAAGATTAAAACATATTCAAAGTGTGCAGAGTGCTCGCCCAACGGCTGTTCCCCCAAATATACAGCGCCCGGCTAATACCAGAGCAGTAACTGACACCGGCCCGCTCTTTGAAATAGAAAGCAGTCCTGAGCCTGCGCATCCATCATCACGTACTATGAATTTCAATTCTGCTGATTTTGAAATTCAACCAATGCCGGAGTCGTATCGCTCAAGAAACAATTTTGCTGCCAACGAGAGCACCAATATTAATGCTAGAGCCTACGCCCAACCCTTTAAAAGCAATAGTAGCTTTGGTATTTCTCAGGAGAGCAATACTCCACAGTACGCATCCTATGTGCAGAGAAATAATGATACCTTCCAAACCGGATCGGCCTTTGAACTGCGCCGTGAGATGAATGTGCCAGAGCGTGATTTCTCTGAATATTACAAGCAATGTCGTCTCAATTTAGCCCAATGTGATTACTTCAAGCATCGCGGAATTTCTGATGAAACCGCCATTCGCTTTAATCTAGGCTTTGATCCATCTTTTAATGCAGGATCTAGTCAGTACGGCTCCCCAAGCCTATGGCACGCCGCCATTATCCCGCTATCAAATGGGGCCTATGCTGCACGTAATATCGATCCTGTAGCTAAGGATAGATATAGAAAGGAAGGCATACTGCGCTTTTTTAATATCCAAGCCTTAGAAAAAGCAGGAGAAATCTTTATTACAGAAGGCGAGCTTGATGCTCTCTCCTTTGAAACCCTAGGCTATACTGCTATCTCCCTTGGAGGCTCTGGCAATGTGCCAGCCTTTTTAGATCTGCTCAGAAAGCAGGATCAGAGCCTTAATCGTAAGTTTTACATTGCCCTTGATAATGATGAGGCAGGCTTTGATGCCACGCAAAAGCTAACCTCTGGACTTAGAAGCTTGCAGATCTCCTACACCGTAGTAGATATTGCCTTCCCTTATAAGGATGTAAATGAGGCCTTAGTTAAGGATAGAGAAAAGCTTAAAAATCGCCTCGCGCATTTAGATGAGCTCTTAACCTACAATTTAACGCCACTGCCTCGTATAGTAGAGCAACATCAATTCATCACCACCTCTGAGGAGATGATGCATCTTAAGCTTAGTGATGCACTCTATACCTTCTGCCTACGCCCGCAGACTGGACGCCGACTTATGGCCAGCATCATCAAGGATAGAGCTGCTAGAGTAGTTTATGCAGGATCTCTATCGCAATGGCAATACATTGCAGCTTTAATCATGCGTCAGCACGCTCAAAACCAATATAGCGACTCCACCTATGAAAACGCACGTCTTTTAGAGGTCACCTCAGATGATCCTGATGCCGATCTCTTAAAAGGGATCACGGCAAGCAAGATCCAAGGCGAAGGCGACTTTATCCCAATCGTTGATCTAACTGCGATGCCACTTGATAAATGTCTGCTCACTACCGCCAGACTCTCGCGTCTTTCAACCTCCTTGCAGCTACCTATCATTGCCCTATGCAATACGGATGCAAGCCATTATGTTGAGGCGCAAGCCTTGCAGAATCTTGATATATGCTTAAATAGCAATGGTGATTTCAACTGCAAGAGCGTCGACAGCATGGGTAAGAATTTAGACTTTACCGTATTTAGCTCTCTTTAATACTCTGAAAATTTAATCTTCATGAAACTTAATGAAGCACAAAGTGCGGCCGTCTCCTATACTGACGGCCCTTGTTTGGTATTGGCCGGCGCCGGATCTGGCAAAACTCGTGTAATTACTACTAAAATTACTAATCTAATCCGCAATAAAGGCTATCTTCCAGAAAGCATCTGTGCCGTAACCTTCACTAACAAAGCCGCCACCGAGATGCGTGAGCGTGTATCAAAGGATCTAGGAGCGGATACCGCCAAAAGACTTACCGTCTCCACCTTTCACTCGCTAGGTCTTAATATCATCAGGCAGGATCATCATGTATTTGGGCTTGGGCGCAACTTCTCGCTTTTTGACCAATACGATGCCCAAAAGATCATCGCTGATATCATCAAGGATGAATTTCCACAGCTTTTAACCGAAAAAAGCGATAAGACCCTAGCAGAAACTGCCGCTACCACTATCTCGCTTTGGAAGGGCTCCTTAAAAACTCCTGAGGATTTGGCTGCATCTGGCTGTCGTACCTGGATCGCCTTAACCTATGGCTTTTATGAAAAATACTTAAGAGCCTGCAATGCGGTGGATTTTGACGATCTCATTTTTATGGTGACTAAGAAACTCATTAACGATGAGATCTTTAGAAATAAGTGGCAGGATAAATTTCGTTATATCTTGGTAGATGAGTATCAAGATACCAATGAAAACCAATATCAGCTCTTAAAGCTTTTAAGCAGTAAATACCGAACCTTTACTGTTGTCGGCGATGATGATCAGTCAATCTATTCTTGGCGAGGCGCAAGACCTGAGAATATCCGCATGCTCTCTGAGGATTACCCAGATCTTAAGGTGATCAAGCTTGAGATGAACTATCGCTCCACGGCGCATATTCTGCATTGTGCCAACGGCCTTATAGCTAATAACGAGCATATGTTCTCCAAAACCCTACGCTCAGTATTAGGCGATGGTCCCTTAATTCAAATAAGAGAGGTAAATTCTGAGGACGAGGAAGCATCCAAGGTAGCCGAGCTTATCTTTGCCCACAAATACCACCATCACAGTGCCTTTCGCGATTATGCCGTGCTCTATCGCAGTAATTTCCAATCACGCGCAATCGAAAAGGCCTTTAGAGAAAATCATATTCCCTGCATCATTACCGGAGGCTCCTCCTTTTTTGAGCAGCAGGAGATTAAGGATGTCATGGCCTGGTGTCGCGTGATCTGTAATCCGCGCGATGATGCCGCTTTATTGCGCATTATCAATGTGCCGCGTCGTGGAATAGGTGCTGAGAGCATAGGCGCTATTTCTCAAGCATCAAAGGCTAGTGGCAAATCATTATTTGACTCCATGCTAAGCCCTGAACTTACTCAAAAGCTTAGCAGTAAGCAGATGCAGGCTATCGCAAGCTTTGTAATTTTAGTAACTAACCTAAGACAGCTCTTAATTTCAAAGCAGGATGTAACGCTTGCCAAAAGCCTTTTAGATAGAGTCAATTACGAGAACTATCTTAAGGTCAGCACCCAATCAGAGGCTGCAGGAGATTTTAAGATCCGCAATGTACGCTCGCTTATGCAATGGATACAAGAGCTAATTGCAGGATCTAAGGATAGAGAGCCACTAAACTTTGTGGAGGCGGTAGATAAACTAGGCCTTAGAGAAATGCTCGATAGAGGCAACGACAATGATGACAGTGGCGATGCCGTACAGCTAATGACCTTGCATGCCTCCAAGGGCCTTGAGTTTCCCTATGTCTTTTTAATAGGCTGTGAGGAAGGCATATTACCTCATCGAAATTCCATCCCCATGGAGGGAGGCATTGAGGAGGAGCGTCGTCTTTGCTATGTGGGAGTAACGAGAGCTAAGCAGGAGCTTAACATCCTACTTTGTCGTCAAAGACGTATGCGGGTGCAGGATAATGGTGAGGAGGAGATTAAATATGGCACTCCTAGTCGTTTCCTTACTGAAATGCCCAAAGAGGATCTGCAATGGCATCGCTTGGGTACTCAGGAAAAACTATCTCAAGAGCAAAAGCTTGCCACCATGGATGAGGTGTTAAAGCGTATGCAGGCCTTGCAAGGTGGGAGCAAATAAATTCAAATAGGTAAATCACCAGAAATAACAAGGGCGTCCGATCTTCATCAAGACGCCCTTTTTACTAATAAGATTTAGCTACTTATTAGTTGTTGCCGACAGTGATTTCCTTCATGTCAGACATGTAAGCACGGAGCTTACGGCCAACAACCTCGATAGGATGATTGCGGATTGCATCATTGATCTTGATAAGCTCAAGGTTATCAACGCAGTCATCACCCTCTAAGCCCTTGCCCATAACATCAAGGTTCTGACGAGCCATGAAGTCCTTAAGCATAGGAATAGCGGCGTTAGCAAAGAGGTAGTTACCATACTCAGCGGTATCGGAAATAACTACGTTCATCTCGTACAAACGACGACGAGCAATAGTGTTAGCGATCAAAGGAAGCTCGTGGAGAGACTCATAGTATGCAGACTCAGGATAGATGCCAGAGTGAGTCATGGTCTCGAAAGCAAGCTCGATACCAGCCTTAGCAAAGGCTACCATCAAGGTGTTCTTATCGAAGTATTCCTGCTCAGTGATCTTGGTGTCGCACTCAGGAGCATTCTCAAAGCCGCACTTAGCGAAATTCTCTCTCCAAGTGTGAAGCTTGACGTCACCGTTAGCCCAGTCTTCCATCATAACGCGGGAGAACTCGCCAGACTCGATGTCGTCCATGTGCTTAAGATAGAGATCCTTCCAAATGGTCTTGAGCTCTTCGGCTAGGTAGTAAGCCTTGATCTTAGCAGGATTGGAGAGACGGTCTAACATATTGGTGATACCGCCCTGCTTCAATGCCTCGCAGGTGGTTTCCCAACCGTACTGCAATAGCTTGCAAGCATAGCCCTTGTCCATACCAAGCTCAACCATACGGTCGAACATCAATACGGTAGCAGCCTGTAAAACGCCACAAAGAATGGTCTGCTCGCCCATGAGGTCAGACTTAACCTCAGCTACGAAGGAAGAGCGTAAGCAACCTGCGCGATCGCCACCGGTTGCAGATGCCCAAGCCTTAGCATAAGCCCAGCCCTCGCCGTTAGGATCGTTCTCAGGGTGAACTGCCAACAAGGTAGGAACACCAAAGCCACGACGATACTCTTCACGAACCTCAGTACCAGGGGACTTAGGAGCAACCATCACTACGGTAAGATCCTTACGAACCTGCATGCCAAGCTCAACGATGTTGAAGCCGTGGGAATAACCCAAAGCTGCACCAGGCTTCATCAAAGGCTGAACAGCGTTAACAACAGGCTCATGCTGCTTATCAGGAGTAAGGTTGATCACGAGATCAGCGGTAGGAATGAGTTCATCATAGGTACCAACCTTGAAGCCGTTCTCAGTTGCTCTCTTGAAGGAAGCTCTCTTCTCATCGATAGCAGACTGACGTAATGCATAGGAAACATCAAGGCCAGAATCACGCATGTTCAAGCCCTGGTTTAAGCCCTGAGCACCGCAACCGATGATCACGACCTTCTTGCCCTTTAAGAAATTGCAGCCATCAGCAAATTCGCTGCGGTCCATAAGCTCACAGCAACCTAACTGTGCCAACTGCTGGCGCAAGTTCAAAGTATTAAAATAGTTCTGAGACATTACAAAACCTATAAATGTTCACACGAAAGAATTTGTTC
>CAVHVI010000060.1:0-11427 GCA_963639245.1 Bacteroidaceae bacterium | reverse complement strand
GTTCATGTCCATTCTCATTTTTTTGGAGATATCAGAATGGAAACACAGCAACAAGCTGTTAATGCGGTCAAACCGCAGAACCCCCAAGTTGTCGCTGAAAACAAAAATTTAGCCGCCAACAAAAATTTCCACCGTCCAGGAGATCTACCAGGACAAAAGGCTGCAGATTCAGACAAAAAGCCCATACTTGAGATCAGTCAATTAACGAAATCATATGGTGGCTTTACTGCAGTTGATGGTGTTGATCTTACGGTCTATGAAGGCGAAATCTTTGCCTTACTAGGCTCATCAGGCTGTGGCAAATCCACTCTTTTGCGTATGCTTGCAGGCTTTGAATCACCTACCTCTGGTGAAATTATCCTAGATGGCAAAAATATCATCAATCAGCCGCCATACAAACGCACCATCAATATGATGTTCCAGTCATATGCATTATTCCCTAATATGACCGTGAAGCAAAATATTGCCTTTGGTTTAAAGCAAGAAAAGCTCTCTCGTGATGTCATCAACGATCGTGTTGAGAAAATGCTGAAGCTTGTGCACATGGAAGACTACATAGATCGCAAGCCTCATCAGCTATCAGGTGGTCAAAGACAGCGTGTGGCCCTTGCCCGCTCACTTGCTAAAGAGCCTAGATTATTGCTTTTAGATGAGCCTATGGGCGCTCTTGATAAAAAGCTACGCGAGCAGATGCGTCTAGAGCTTGTCGATATCATCAACTCAGTTGGCGTAACCTGCCTCATGGTTACCCATGATCAAGAAGAGGCTATGACCATGGCCGATCGTATTGCGATCATGGATAGAGGCGAATTTATGCAGGTTGGTGGTCCACGTGAGATTTACGAGAACCCTAACTGCCGCTTCTCAGCTGAGTTTATTGGCTCTGTCAATATGTTTGACTGCACCCTAATTAGCTCCAATCAGCGTCAATCATTGATTAAAACCGATGATTTCCAAAAGCCAATCGAGCTTGAGCACGACTTGGATTTAGCTGACGGCATGCCGGTTTCTATCGCCATTCGCCCAGAGAAGATCTATATTTCAAAGACTCCCGAGGATGATGGTCCATCAAATTGCTGTGATGGCATAGTTGAGAATATTGCCTATTTAGGTGATATTTCAATCTACTATGTACGTCTACCATCAGGTCGTCTAATTTCCTCAACGCTCCCTAACGTTGACCGCTTCAAGACCGGTCTACCTATTTGGGACGATCATGTATATTTAAGCTGGGATCCTGAATCCTGCATTGCTTTGACCATCTAAATTCTGGAGGTTAGCATGCCAGTTTCTTCGCTTAATGCATCCCAAGCCTTAATTAGACGTAAGATGAACCTTACCCCGCGTAAGCGTCGCAAGGCTGAGGTGCGAGATATGGTACGCCATGAGAATACATGGCGTGAGCGTGTTTTAATCTTGGTGCCCTACATCTGGATGATTTTGTTCTTCCTGATGCCGTTTATCATCATCTTTAAAATTTCGCTTTCAGTTACCGAGATTGCAATTCCTCCGTATTCACCGTTAGTTACCTTTGAAGACGGTGCAATGCAGATCATCTTGCATCTTGAAAATTACTCCTTCATCTTTACGGACGAAGACGGTACCTATTTAAGATCCTATCTAAAGTCTCTTGAGGTAGCAGCCTTCTCAACCGTACTATGCCTTTTAATAGGCTATCCCATTGCATGGGCGCTATCTAAGTGCTCGGCAGTTACACGCAACATCATGTTCATGCTACTTATCATGCCTAGCTGGACTTCACTTGTAGTACGTGTATATGCATGGATGGCTCTATTAAAGCGCGATGGTCTTATTAATGATGTGTTGATGACCCTTGGCATCATTGATCAGCCTATCCATCTGCTACAAACAGATCTTGCAGTCTATATAGGTATTGTTTATTGCTACTTGCCTTATATGGTATTGCCTCTGTTCACTGCTTTGCTAAAGGTTGACTACAACTTAATTGAAGCAGCCTTTGATCTAGGTTGTCGTCCGATACGTACCTTCTTTAGCGTGCTAGTTCCGCAGACAAAATCCGGCATTATTGCAGGTTCCATGCTGGTATTCATCCCAGCATTAGGCGAATACCTAATCCCTGAGCTCTTAGGTGGTAAGGGATCTATTCTCATCGGTAGAATTTTGTGGCAGGAGTTCTTTAATAACCGTGATTGGCCATTGGCCTCAGCTGTCGCCATTGTCATGCTAACTATATTGGCAATTCCAATTGTGCTGTTCTTTAAAGCTCAGCGCAACAATAGGGAGAAGGTGTAATGGGCAACAAGAAATTTGGCACTATTGCCAAGGTAGTAGTACTGTCGCTGGCGATGATATTTTTATATCTTCCCATCATGACCTTAATTGTCTACTCCTTTAACGACTCCAAGATGGTCACCATTTGGACTACCTTTAGCTTAAAGTGGTACAACGTCTTAGTTCATGATTCAGCTATCATTGAGGCTTTGGTAACCTCTCTTACCATTGCTGTTATGGCCGCAGCTGCATCAGTAGTCATAGGCACTATGGCAGCCTTTGTAATGGTGAGAGTACACTCCTTTGTAGGAGAGTCGGCCTTCATGCTATTTATGACGGCCCCTATGGTTTTGCCTGAAGTAGTAACCGGACTTGCATTATTGCTACTTTATGTAACCTTAGGTGACTTTATCCCCTTCTTCCAAGATAGAGGTATAGCCGCCATTTGGTTTGCCCATGTTACCTTCTGCTCAGCCTATGCGACGGTGGTCATCAGATCTAGATTCCTAGAGCTTGATGTCTCCATTGAAGAAGCTGCTAAGGATTTGGGCGCAGGTCCTTTGAAGGTATTCTTTGCCGTAATGCTACCTTCATTAATGCCTGCAGAGGTTGCAGCATTCCTGCTCTCCTTTACCATGTCTATGGATGATGTGGTGATCACCTCCTTTATTGCAGGACCTGAGTCTACAACTTTGCCTATGCTTATCTTCTCCTCCATTCGTCGTGGACTATCCCCTGAGATCAATGCTCTAGCCTCAATCATTATCTTTGTGGCATCCATTGGTACCTTCATCGGATGGCTCTCCTTAGTACGCAAGGAAAAGAAGATTGCCGCAGACGTGGCTAAGGCAAATGCTGAGGCCAAGGCCGAGCGCGAAAAGCTTTTACAGCATTCAATTCGTGCTTAAAAGCATTTAGCCACCAAAAGCCGCCGTAAATGGCGGCTTTTTCATTTTTTTGACAATATTGCTCAGCAAAAATGCATTTTTTTTAGTCAATCAGGCACATAAGTTGTATACTTTGCACGCCACAAGGCATCCATGCCTTGTACTACATGCAATAATCTTGGGCCTTCCTCCCAGCAACAAAATATTTTTACTACTATGGCTGATATGAAACTCTTTGCCGGCAATGCTATTCCAGAGCTAGCTAACAGCATCGCACAGCGTCTTTACACCAAGCTTGGTGATGCCACCGTTGATCGTTTTTCTGACGGTGAAGTACACGTACAGATCAATGAATTCGTTCGTGGATGTGACACCTTTGTCATCCAATCCACCTGCAACCCCACTAATGAAAATCTCATGGAGTTGCTCATTATGATCGACGCCATGCGCCGTGCCTCTGCAGGTCGTATCACTGCGGTTATCCCCTACTTTGGTTATGCACGTCAGGATAGAAGACTTCGTTCAGCTCGTGTTCCTATCACCGCTAAAGTAGTAGCAGATCTTTTATCCTCTGTAGGTGTAGATCGTGTTCTAACCATCGATCTTCACGCCGAGCAGATCCAAGGCTTCTTTGATGTTCCGGTAGATAACGGCTTCTCATCAGGCATTTTCGTTGATGATATGCTCGCTCGTGGCATTGAGCGCCCTTGCATCGTATCCCCTGACATGGGTGGTGTGGTTCGTGCAAGAGCTATCGCTAAGCTCTTAAACGATGCCGATATTGCCATTATCGATAAGCGTCGTCCTCGTCCTAATGTATCTGAGGTTATGCACTTAATCGGTGATGTAAAAGATAGAGACTGCATCATCGTTGATGATATCTGTGATACTGCAGGTACCCTCTGCAAGGCCGCAGCTGCACTAAAGGATCGCGGTGCTAAGCATGTTTACGCCTATATTACTCACGCTGTGCTCTCAGGCCCTGCCTATGACAATGTTTCAAAGTCAGTAATCGATGAGCTCGTAGTATCTGACTCTATCCCTGCAACTCCTGAGTTTAAGGCTTTAAAGAACTTCAAGGTATTAAGCCTAGCTCCAATTCTTGCTGAGGCTATACGTCGTATTTCAAACGAGGAGTCCATCTCCTCCATGTTTGATGCTTAATTAAGGCTTCATTCAGCGTAAGGCGCGGCTTATCGCGCCTTATTAATTTGTGAAGACTTACAACTAAACTTCAATCCCCATTAAATAGCCATCGTTATCTCGCATAAAAGCCTAAGTGCCGTTGAGGTTAATAATGAATACCATCTCTAAAAAGAAACATAAAGGAAGATGGTAGCGGGCAAAAACAGAGCATCATCAAGCATCAAATATATTCAGAGTTCTCCTCACTGATAACAGCTAACATATTGAAAAGCTAGACAATTAGTTCTAATTTTTCACTTCAACATTATATAAGTCACTAACTCCTCACCTTCTTTTTGCTACGCACCTAAATTAGGCATATTTGAGCTTTTTTCTCGGTAAGAATATAATCGCTATCGTTATACGCCCCAAAAGGGATCAGATTTTATCGGAGTATTTTATGGATCCGTTTAACGCCGGCTGGCTTTCATTGCTTCCGCCAATTATTGCGGTGGTGCTAGCCCTAACTACTAAGGAAGTTTTCTCTTCCTTACTAATTGGTATTCTAACTGGTACTGCCATCTACACTGTAGGCATTGGCGGTGAAGGCTCAGTGATCGTAGGCACTGTTGAAAATGCCTTTAAGATCGCAGAAGAACGCTTTGATTTAACTATCGTGCTGTTCTGCTCCTTGCTAGGATCGTTAGTCTATGTAATAGCGCTAGCTGGTGCGACCAAAGCTTATGGCAAATGGGCCTCCTCACGCATTTCAGGCCGTCGTGGTGCTATGCTCTCCACCTCTGTTTTAGGCGCCTTTATCTTTATCGACGATTACTTTAACTGCCTAACCGTCGGCACCGTGATGCGTCCTATTACCGATAACTTCAAAATTTCACGTGAAAAGCTTGCCTATATTATCGATGCTACCGCAGCACCGATCTGCATCATTGCTCCAATATCATCATGGGCAGCAGCAGTTGGCTCCAATTTAAAGGATACCAAGGCCTTTGATTCTGAAATGGGAGCCTTCGTAGCAACTATTCCTTGGAACTTCTATGCACTTTTGTGCATAAGCTTAGTATTGATCCTCTCTTTCTGTCAGCTAGACTTCGGCCCTATGCTTAAGGCTGAAAAGCGTGCTAAAGAGAAAGGATCCAAGAATGATGCCGTAAGTGATGATGATCTTAAGAGTGCTGACAATATTCCAAGCCATGCTAATGGCACCGTCTGGGATATGATTGTTCCTATCGTTGCCTTGATCATTTTCTCAACCCTAGCTCTGCTCTACGTTGGTGGCTACTGGGGATCTGATGAAGCATATCATACTATAGGCGCCGCTTTTGGTAATACCTCCGCAGGTCCTGCTCTTGATATGGGTGTTTTCGGAGCTTTAATTGTGGCCTTCATCATGTTCGTAGGACGTCGCTTGATGAGCCTTAAGGTATTCATGGATGGTGTACTTCGTGGTGTACAGACCATGATCCCTGCCTGCATGATCTTAACCCTTGCTTGGGCAATTTCAGGTGTCTGCCGTGATTTGCTACAAACTCAGGTATTTATCGCCGAGCTCGTGCAGGATGATAGTGGTGCTTTATCAGCAATTTTGCCTGCAGTGATCTTCGTGATTGCAAGCTTCCTCTCCTTCTCAACAGGTACTGCCTGGGGCACCTTTGGTATCTTAATCCCCATTGTAGTTACCGTTGCAGAGGCTGTTGATCCTAATTCATCTCAGCTTATTGTTATTACCCTCTCTGCAACCTTAGCAGGCTCAGTCTTTGGTGATCACTGCTCTCCAATTTCTGATACTACTATTTTGTCATCAGCAGGTGCTGGCTGCGTGCACATCGAGCACGTCTACACTCAGCTCCCATATGCCATCTTAGTTGCCATCTGTGCCTTCTGTGGTTACATAGTTGCAGGTCTAACCTATAGTCTACCGCTATCTTTGGGCACAGCCTTCATTATTTTGATTGTGGCAGTTTTAATAATGCACAAGCGTAGCAAGACCCTTGAGCCAAAAGCTACCGCCTAAGCAAAAGCGTCTAATTTTAGGGAGGAGATAATTCCTCCCTTTTTCTTTACATTATTCAATCCTTACTAAAACTTGCTTTTACTTAGAGTACAATTTGCACCTGTAAATTCAACTCTAAACTAAGAGCAGTGATCATGCGCTTTAAAGCAGTCTTATTTGATCTTGACGGGACCTTGTTTGATACCGCACCTGATATTATGGCCGCCTGTAATCGTACCCTAATGGCCTTTGGCTATGAAGGTCTTGATGAAAAGGTACTGCGTCCAAAAGTGGGCCTTGGCATGAGGGCTATGCTAAGGGAGGCAGTTCCTGCCACAAGATGGTATGAGACCGAGGCCGGCTCTCCCATGTATAACTATTTTGCCAAAAGCTATACTGAAAACTGTGCTGCCCTTACTCATCCCTTTGCAGGAATAGAGGATTTGATATTAGAGCTTTATAAGGATGGAATACATACTGGGATCATATCGAACAAATATCGAAATATGATCAATGAACTGCTTACTAATTTTCCCTTTTCTAAGCACTTTGAGGTAGTGCTAGGCTGTGATAGTTGCAAGTACTCAAAGCCTCATCCTGAGCCTATTTTGACGGCATTAAAAAAGCTTAACGTAATCCCTGCCGACGCGCTCTATGTGGGCGATGTCATTTCCGACATTACAGCATCAAAAAATGCAGGATGTGCCTCGTGTGCGGTAAAATGGGGCTATGGACAGTATGAAGGCGATGATGTCTCAACCTTTGGAGCTGATTTTATTGCTAATACCCCTCAGGACATACTGGCAGAAGTAACCAAAGAATTCTAAGAAACATGAAAGCAACCAAACTTGCACTTGCGCTAGGCGCAATCTTTTTGGCAGCCACCTCAGAGGCTGCAACCGTGTATGACAAAGATGGCTCAAGCCTTGATATCTATGGCAAAACCGAGGCTGTCTTTGTAAACTCTGCTGCCACACGCTCAGGAGCTGCGCACTCAAGCTATAACGGCGAGAAATCTACTCAGGACAATACAATTGCCTCCATCGTACGCTTTGGTATGGCAGGAAAAACAAAGATCAGCGATCATGCCTATGCTATTGGTGTTTTTGAATGGGAAACTCCCATTGGCGATGGCGGTGAAAGCAAGGATCTGCGTGGTCGTTACCAATATGTAGGTATCAACGCTCAATCCTATGGAACCTTAATTGCAGGTCGTGGCGATAGCGCCTATAGCGCTGTGGCTGCCGCTACCGATATCTTCGATTATCTTGATCATAAGAGCAACGACTACTGGATGATGGGGGATACCCAATCAGGACAGATCATGTACTCCCTATCAGCTATGGGCTGGGATGTAAGGGTATCCGCACAGCTTGCAGAGGATAATGTAGGAAACCTCTTTAACGTAGATTCAGGCCTTGCTTTTTCTGTTGCCACCAGACTTCAAAATGGTATTAGCTTTGCCTATGGCGCCAGCTACACTGATTTTAGCTATGAAGGTGACAGTAGTTCTCAGGAGAAATTCTTTGGTGAAATGTACGCCAAGGCCGATCGCATAAAAGCTGATTCCCAAGAATATGGCAGTATCCATCACCCAAGCTACAAGGTAAACAAGGGCGTTGCTATCTCCTATGGAACCTTAGGTCAAGGCTTCTATACAGCAGCTTTATTCAATGTTACCCGCTATAAGGGCCTGCCCCATCATATCTATGATTATGAGCTGGTGGCATCATATGGCTTTGATAACGGCATCAATATTAAAGGTGGCTGGTCCTGCCAGAAATTCCGCTCAAGTGATCTTATTGAGGATCTAACTCTAGGCGTATCCTACAGTCCTACTCCCTCATTTAAGATCTATGCCGAGACTCAGCTTGATTTGAGCTCACACCCAGATGAGCTCTATCCTGAGCATTACATTCAGGAAAAGGCCCTAGGTCAAAATCGCTTTGTAATTGGTGCAACTTACTATTTCTGAGCTAAGAGAAAAACAGTATAATCACGACAATGTGTGGCAAATTTGTTGCCACTCAACTTTTATAGGAGAATGCCGGATTTAATCCGCGCTTTAGGAAAACAGATGAGCATTTTCAAAAAAATTAAAGCAGGTCTTGTTTTAGTCGCCGCCTTCTTTGCAACCTCCGCTATGGCTGAGAGTGGCTTTAAGGTTCCTCTTCACTATAACCTCGAGCTAGTCGACGGCCTCGATAGCTTTGATACCTACAGCAGATTCTCCCGTACTGTATCCTTAACCCCAGGTCGCCACCAAATAGTATTGACCTTTAAGGATACCTTCACTAGCTCTGGTGATACTCGCTTAGTTCAGTCTGCAAGCCCTATTGTCATCGATATCATGGACTTAAAGAAAAATCAGACCATGACCTTTGAGTATGCTCTTCCTACCTCCGTATCTCAGGCTGAAACCTACGCTCGTACCCAGAAGATCACCTTAACTGATACTGATGGTAACCGTATTAATAAAGCTGATGCTACCTACTTTATCATGACCTCTGAAAATGGCTTTGTCATGGGACGTGACTATCGACAGGAGCTTATGAGCCTTGATCGTCTCTATGCACCAGCCTATGTTGAAGGCTCTAAGCGTGGTATCGGTATGACCTCTTATGGTGCTCCTACTATTGAGGCCACCAACAACCGTTTTGATACCTCAACTAAGACCATGTCTTTAGATGATCCTGGTACCTCTATAGCTCAGGAAAGCGCTATGTCTACCTCCTCTAAGAAGGGTAAGGCAACTGGCGGTGTAAGTTTCAATCAGCTAGTTAAGCTCTATAACCAAGCAGATGACGCTACCAAGCTTAAGTTTGTTAAATATGTAATGGCAAACTAAGAGCTATCCTTGAAAATTACGCGGCTTAATGCCGCGTTTTTTTTATTATGCCGTAAGACAATTAATAGGCCCCCCCCCACAGAAGCGTTGGATCAAATTCAGCTTTTTTTCGGCGAGCATCTTACTGCTCCCCCCTACACACTATAAAACCTCTGCCATATCCTTTTTCAAAACTAGCATAGTTTCATCATCCTCAGGATCTTCTGTTGTAGGATCCTCATCATCCAAAATCTCATCACCTAAGACCTTCTGTGCGGTGGTAGGCACTGGTACCCCCATGATCTTAAAGAGCTCAGCTTTCTTCTTGGTGATCTCATCAAAGTACCAGCCATCCCTGAACCTGGTCATCATGATGTTATCGAGCTTAGCAATGAGCTTGCAATCGCTGTCATACATCACGGTGTATTTGTTCTTGTTGGATTTAGCGACTTCATTCCAATTCTTTACGCGATAACGCACCAAGGTAGAGATGAAGGAGGCCAACATCTGCAGGAATAGCTTGCTGTTAAAGGATTCATAGGAATGAACTCTCACGCGGTTGCACTTAAGCCTTGATTTGATGGTATTGAAGGCATATTCCACATGATTGCGATTTTCGTAGGCCATATAGGCTTCAATAGGATCGCTTACCACGTTGCTGATGAGCACACGGACGCCCTTGAGCTTTAATGCCTTATTCACCTTGCTCATGGAAATGGTTGCTCTACCATCATGCTGCTCGGTATACAGATCAATGAACTGCATCTCGGTTGCGGATAACTTTTTAGGCTCCCTGTTGTAGAGCTCTACGTACTTAAGCAGGTTGGTCTTTAAGGTACTGGTGTGCTCAGCGTTCATCTTCTCATCGTAGTAGATATGCACGTATACCCAAGATTGATCTTTATTGAGGTTACGCTTACCTTCCACCGGCATACGCTCGTAGCGCCAGTTCACCTTCAGTGTCTTACAGGTCTGCCCAAGGAATGCAATACCGTTATCCCAGTCTAATAAGTCGGCATAGTTTTCTATGGCATAGTCATGGGCAAAGCCTTCTGCATTAACCTTGCAGTTGCAGATAAAACTAAAGTCATTGCGCAGGTAGTCACTGATATTGGCGGCGCTGGTATATCCTCTGTCAGATACCATGATCACACTATTGGCGTTAACGCCAATTCTGGTTAAATCGGCAATGGTATTGCGGATGGTAAGTACGTCAGGGATAGAGCCTGAGATTTGGCGGTAATAGCACGGCAGACCAGTCTTTTGATCAACTATCATCAGCACATTAACCTGAGGGATAGGTAAGCCGTCCTTACTATGGCCATACTCTGCGCTAGAGATGTCAGCAGAGGTTGAGATGGAGGTTGAATCTAGGGCAAGGAAGTTATGTCCATCAAGGCCTTGATGGTCTTTGTCCGCCTTGCGATATTCCTCATGTAAGTTCTTAAAGAAACGTTCAATATCGTCGTGGAAAACTGATTTTAAAATCTTGCTTATAGCAGAGCCTGTTAGTGGTCTTTGATAAGGCAGATAAGTCCTCTCAGCAAATTCCTCATAATGGCTTAAGGAGCTGTCCTGCTCAATTACCAGAAAGTAGGCAAGAGATAGAAGCTTTCGGTCTAATGCCTGATGAGGAAAGGTACGCTTAAGAGCTTTTTGGAAGGGAGTACCGGCAATGATTTGTTGTAGTGCCCAAGTAGCACCTCCGTGAAGCTTCTGAACCTTGCATCTGTCTTCTAGGGTGAACTTTTCACTGTCTATAGGTTTGAACTCAAGCTTACCACCCTTATGCCTTAAGATCTTGAACTGCTCAAGCTCTGGATACTTGGCAATGAAGTCGGCATTGAACTGTAACTCATAGCATCCCTCCATCCCCTCTACCGGTATTGCTCTACCTACGGACTCCCCCTTTACACGGCGGCTCTGCTTGAGCTCGCTTATCCATTTATTGGTGTAGGTCAGGACGTATTTATGGTCCTTATTGCCATTTACGATAAATGCTGGGAGTTCTGGGGGATTGATGACTGCCATAGTTACACCTACATAGCTATAATTATATATGTAGCTATGATATCATATAAAAAAAATTTTGCAAGTCAGAATCCCGATTTTTAAGCCATTTTCAGTTTTCAGAAATCTTGCAAAAATTTTTATGTAACTAGATCGGACCAATTTGGGTTTTACACAGGATATTTGCATATACGCTTATATGCAGAAAATATGGAGTCACTTACATTGAAAAATCAAAAAATAAGGTTCTCTAAAAAATCCGCAAAAAAGTGTAATTTCTCTATTGCCTTTTTTTTACAGGGGGTGTGATATGA
>CAVHVI010000059.1:0-11661 GCA_963639245.1 Bacteroidaceae bacterium | reverse complement strand
GCTAAAATAGCGCCGTCTTTTTTAAAGGAGTTTACCGTGATTTTCGGTCTTACTATTGCAGAGCTCATCGTTTCAATCGGTGTATTGCTCGTCTGTGGCGTCTTTGCTGGCTTTCTTGCAGGACTTCTTGGTATAGGTGGCGGTGTCGTATTCGTACCTTGCTTCTACTTCATCTTTAACTACTTCTTTAAGGTTCCGGCAGATATTGCGATCCTCGTTGCAACTGGAACTTCGCTACTATGCATGATCCCTACCTCCATATCTGCTGCCCGTTCTCAATACAAACGCGGCAATATGGATGTACAGATCATCAAAAACTGGTCTATTGCCATGTTAATTGGTGTGGCAGTTGGTACTGTGGTAGCAAAATTCTGGGGAGGTTCATGGCTTGCCATTCTCTTTGGTTCAGTCATGATCATCAACAGTCTAAATATGCTTTTCAGAGCAAAAGCTAAGCCTGCCTTTGACGGACTACCAGGCAAGGGTGCCCAGGGTATTATTGCCTTCTGTATAGCTTGCTTTTCATCAATGCTCGGAATTGGTGGCGGTACATTAACAGTTCCTGTGCTAAATGCTTGTAATATCAAGCCTCATACCTGCATCGGCACCTCATCTGCCGTATCCTTATTCGTGTGCGTACCAGGTGCTCTTTTAATGATCCTGATGAATCTTACCTCCACCCCAGATGGAGCCCCTATTGGTACAATTGGGTTGGTAAACGTATTAGCAGCTATCTGCGTAGTACCTATTTCTATACTTTGCGCACCTTTGGGTGTTGGCGTTGGCAAAAACATCAGCCCCATCACGCTCAAAAGAATCTTTGCAGTAGCACTATTTATTGTTAGTGCTCGTATGTTATACGAAGGCATCATCGGCTAATTCAAAATTTTGGGAGCAATTTTATGACTGCACAAATCATCGATGGCAAGGGCATTGCCAAGGATCTTCGTGCCTCTTTACATAACGAGGTTGAAGCTTTCATCAAGCAAGGAAATAGAGCCCCAGGCCTTGCAGTAGTTCTTGTCGGAGAGGATCCTGCATCTCAAGTCTACGTCCGCAACAAGCGTAAGGCATGTGAAGAGGTTGGTATCAAGTCCTTTGCTTACAATTTACCTGCAACAACTACTCAAGATGAGCTCTCAAAGCTTATTGCTGAGCTTAATGCTAATCCTGAGGTTGATGGTATCTTAGTACAGTTCCCACTACCTAATGGTCTTGATGAATCCCGTGTAGTCGAAGAGATCTCCCCGTCAAAGGATGTCGATGGCTTCCATCCTGAAAATGTCGGTCGCCTAGTACAGCGTATTCCCTACATCTGCGCCTGCACCCCTCACGGTGTGATGACTCTTTTGCACAAAACCTTAGGTAACGATCTTAAGGGGCTTAATGCCTGCGTAGTAGGTGCCTCCAATATTGTTGGACGTCCTATGGCCTTAGAACTCTTGCTTGCAGGCTGTACAGTTTCGGTAACTCATCGTTTTAGCCGTCCTGAGGATCAAAAGGCCATTATCAAGGCTGCAGATATCGTAGTAGTTGCTGTGGGTAAGCCTCGTTTCTTAGATGGATCCTTAATTAAGGATGGTGCTACCGTTATCGATGTTGGTATCAATCGCCTACCTGATGGCAAGCTCTGCGGTGATGTTGATTTTGAGGAGGCCTCAAAGCACGCAGCCTACATTACTCCAGTACCAGGTGGCGTAGGACCTATGACTATTGCAACGCTGATGGAGAACACCATCGCAACCTACAAGAGCCATATTGCCAAATAAGCACTTAAAATTAAGTCCTAGCGCAAAACGCTGAAGACAAAAAAAAGCCACCTAAGTTTTTTCGCTAGGTGGCTTTTTTGATGCTTTTAGATTAACGAGGTGCAACCATATCGGTTAGCTCATCCATCTTCACATCAGGATCCTGATCGGCGGCATAATCAACGCCAGGCACCTCAAAGCCAAAGAGCTCGAGGAATTGATGCTTATAGTCATCATAGTCACCTAAAGTGCGCAGATTTTCAGTGGTGACCTCGCCCCAACGCTTCTTAGTCTCACCCTGAACAGCAGGATCAAGCTCCCAGCCATCCATACGCAAACGACCCTCAGCATCAATCTCAGCCTTATCGCCATAAAGAGTGGCGGCAAACAATCTAAAGATATGTGCAACCAAGGTCTCGTAGGTTCCCTTCTCACGCATAACCTTGAATAATAAGGCAGTGTATAGTGCCATCATAGGAATTGCAGATGAGGCCTGAGTTACTACACACTTAAGCACGGTTACACGAGCATCACCATGGACTGCGGCCAAACGCTCACGATTAGCCTTAGCAGCTCTATCCAAATCTTCCTTAGCCTTACCCAAAGCACCACCCCAATAAATAGGATGAGTAAGCTCAGCACCAATATAAGAATAAGCAACAGTCTTAAAGCCATCAGCTAAAACACCAGCCTTTGACAGAGCCTCAATCCAAAGCTCCCAATCCTGACCGCCCATGACCTTAACGGTATTAGCAATCTCATCCTCAGTTGCAGGATCAATGGAGGCCTCAATAATTTCATTCTTATTGGTATCAACTGCAGTTGCAGTATAGGTGCTACCAATAGGCTTTAATACTGAACGTACAACCTCGCCAGTATCAGGCATCTTACGCACAGGAGCTGCTAAGGAATAAACAAGGAGATCGATCTGACCTAAATCCTGCTTGATGATCTCAATTGCCTTTTCACGGCATTCATTTGAGAAGGCATCGGCATTGATATTCTTAGCATAAAGACCTGCCTCTTTTGCATATTTAGTGAAGGCACAGGTGTTATACCAACCAGCAGTACCAGGACGCTTTGCAGATCCTGCCTTTTCAAAGAACACACCTAAGGTGGCGGCACCAGAACCGAAAGCTGCAGAAATACGAGAGGCTAAGCCATAACCAGTTGAAGCACCGATCACTAATACCTTCTTAGGACCGTTTTCAATTTTTGCTTGGGATTTTACATACTCAATCTGGTTCTTAACATTGCGATCACAGCCCTCAGGATGAGTAGTCACGCAAATAAAACCGCGGGTTTTCGGTTCAATAATCATTGTTTTACTCCAAATTACATCCGCAGACCTACCACGGACCAATTGCAACAATTTTACCACAGTGCCTAAGAGGCTTTAAAAGGCGATTTAGCTATACTCAAGATAAGATCAAGAAAAAAAACCTGCCATAGACACAAATACATATTCCGTAAGCAAAACGCCTAACGTTTTCTTTGGACAAACAAGCCATAACCTAGTTCCTGCATGTAGTACGGACAAGATACCCACATTTTGAACTGCGCTGAGCTATAATCTCGCTTTACCAAAATCAGCTCCGTTCCTTCTTAATTTGTAATAAAGTGCTGTTAGCTAAATGAATAAACTAATTAAGACTGCTTTAAGTCTTACTCTTGCATCCCTTACCTTTGTATCCCTAATACATTCCACTGCAAGTGCCACCCCCGCTCAATCAATTCCGGTAGCTGGCACTAATATGGGTATTGCCTATAAGCTACCAGGTAGCAATGAGGTATATGGACAAAACTACGATGTGTATATGCATCCGGCCTCTACTCAAAAAGTGTTAACTGCCCTAGCAGCCTTCCTCTATTTAGGCCCTGACTATAAGATCCGTACCGTTTTGCAGCTACCAAATGGTACAGTTGATCAGCAAGGTAAAATTTCTCTAACCCAAGACGGTACCTTACAAGGAAACCTTGTTATTCGCTTCTCAGGCGATCCTACCTTTACCTCCCAAAAGTACCAGCAGCTTTTAGGCATGCTAAAAAAAGCTGGAGTTAAAAGAATTTCAGGCAAGATCCTGCTTGATATGACTCGCTTTGCAGGCAGATCTCGTGGTCAAGGCTGGTCTTGGGATGATCTTCCGGTATGCTTTACGGCCCCAGCTGCAGCTGCCATCATCAATCGCAATTGTGCCTTTGCTCAGCTTCAGCCTCATGGCAAGGACGTAATTGCAACTCCTATTATTCAGGCAGGCTCACCAATCACAATTAAATCAGATGCCGTAGGTATTGAGTCCTCTAAATACGGCGGAAACTGTGAGCTTGAGGCTAATCTATATATAGATAATGCCTACCACATCACCGGCTGTGTTCCTATACAAAAGGATAACAAGCCCTGGCCTCTTTCCCTATCCGTATCTGATCCTGAAAAATGGGGAGTGGACTGGACGGCTATCTCCTTAAAATCCATTGGCATTGCTCATAATGGAATTGAGGTAGTACAAGAAGCACCACAGGGATATTTTGACTATAGCTTTATTGAATCTCCTTCGATGAAGGAGCTAGTGCGCTACATGCTATATAAATCTAATAACCTCTATGCTGATGCCATTTTAAAGAATGTAGCCTTTGAGTATTACAAGATCCCTGCAACCTACTACCGTGCCATCCAAGCCTTGCGCTCCATCTTGCAAAAATATGCCAAGCTCGATCTTGGGGATTCCTATCAGGTAGACGGCTCTGGCCTCTCACCACATAATCTAATTACCCCCAATCAGCTTTTGAAGGTAGTTGAGTACATCAATAATAATGATGCCACTCTCCATCTGCTTGAGGTTATGCCTAAGGCTGCTAAAACTGGTACCTTGCAATGGCGAGGATCAGTGCATCAGGCACCACTTGCAGATAACGTCATTGCCAAAACCGGCACCCTTACCAATATTTCAAATTTGGCAGGCGTGATCACCACCAAATCAGGAACACGTGTGCCCTTTGTGATCTTTACTAACAATATCTCTCTGCCTCAGCGTCAACGCGAGGGCGTTAAGTATCACCGTATGGCAAGCCCTACCCTAGGCTATGAGCGTTATATACTCGAACAAATCTATAACGAAAGAGTGATGGGTCGCGATTTTTAGACACTTATAAATTCGCGACAAAAATAAAAAACGCGTCTCCAAGCTTTTATCTTCAAGCTATGATGGAGACGTGTTATTCGTTTGGCACGTCAAAAAAATTATTTAGCTTTTGCACATCAATCGTGCGTTTTCATTCCAAAGTGCTAATATTAGAGCTTCCAAAACCAAAAACCTAAAAAAAACGGGTAATAAAATGAAACTACTACAAAAATCACATAAATTAGATAATGTCTGTTACGACATTAGAGGACGCATTCATCAAGAGGCTCTTCGCATGGAAGAGGCTGGCGAAAGAATTTTGAAGCTCAACATTGGCAACACCGCGGTTTTTGGTTTTGATGCGCCGGAAGAAGTTGTCAAGGATGTGATCCGTAATCTGCCTAATGCATGCGGCTACTGCGAGAGCAATGGCATATTCTCAGCCCGTAAGGCCATCGCTCAAAAATATCAGCAAGCAGGCATGAAGCACGTCGATGTTGAGGATATCTTCATCGGCAATGGTGTCTCAGAGCTTATCACCATGACCATGAACGCCTTGTTAAACAACGGCGATGAGGTATTAGTACCTGCACCTGATTATCCGCTGTGGACTGCAGGCGTAAATTTGGCAGGAGGCAAGGCTGTACACTATATGTGTGATGAAGAGGCTGGCTGGTATCCTGATCTAAAAGATATGGAGAAAAAGCTCACCTCCCGTACTGTTGCTCTGGTTCTCATCAATCCTAATAATCCGACCGGTGCTGTATACCCAACTCCAGTATTACAGCAGATAATTGAGTTTGCTCGTCAGCACGATCTCGTTATTTTGGCAGATGAAATCTACGACAAGATCCTCTACGATGATGTTGCTCACCGCTCTATTGCAACCTTAGCAGATGATATTACCATCCTCACCTACAACGGCCTATCTAAGGTCTATCGCTCCTGCGGCTTCCGTATGGGCTGGGTCATGGTAACCGGACCTGCTAAGCGCAACCAAGGCTTCTTAGATGGCCTTAAGATGATGATGGCTATGCGTCTTTGTGCCAATGTTCCCTTGCAGTATGCCATTCAGACTGCCTTAGGTGGATATCAGAGTATCAATGAACTTACCATCCCAGGTGGCAGACTTTATTTGCAACGCGATGCCATGTATAACCGTTTATCTGCAATACCTGGCGTAAGCGTAGTCAAGCCTCACGGAGCCTTATACATGTTCCCTAAGCTTGATAAGCGCTTTAACATCAAAGACGATCAAAAGTTTGCAATGGATCTGCTAAAGCAGGAAAAGCTACTCATAGTTCAAGGCACCGGCTTTAACTGGCCTGAGCCTAATCACTTCCGCATGGTGTTCCTACCACCTGTGGATATGATAGATGACGCCTGCAACCGTCTTGAGCATTTCCTCAAAACCTACAAACAGTAATTAATTGCAAGACCGGCTAATGCCGGTCTTGTTGTCTTTGGAGGAATTTCAATGGCAAAGCAAAGTACCTTTTTGGCATGGCTCGTAAGACTCTCTCTTATCAAGCGTTGGGCACTGATGCTGTGCTTTAGAAAGGAGAATGTATCTGAGCATTCCCATCAAACTGCAGTAATTGCTCACCTCTTAACCATCATCAAAAATAAGCGTTACGGTGGCACACTAAATCCTGAAAAGGCCGCTACCATTGCCCTATATCACGAAGTTTCTGAAACTAAGCTTCAGGATCTAAACTCAAAAACTAAATACATCAATCCTGAATTTACCAAGCAATACAAAAAGCTTGAGGCCTTGGCAGAGAAGGAATGTCTAGATACCCTTCCTAATGAATTGCAAGGTGATTTTAAGGAATACATTCTCTCAGATGAGGTTGATCCTGAATATAGAAAAATAGTAAAGGCCGCCGATACCCTAGCTGCCTATATCAAAGCCCGTGATGAGCTACGTTTTCATAATGAAGAGTTTATAGAGGTTCGCAACGGCTTTGAGGAAAAGCTAAAAAGCCTACGCGAGCAAATGCCAGAGGTTGGATATTTCATGGATACCTTCGTTGAATGCTGTTGGGCTAGCGTTGATCAATTAGCAGGCATTGATAGAAAAGCCTAGGCCTACAAAAAAATAAAAAAAAGCCTGACCTAAGTATTTTGTCTTTGATATTTTCTGATATTCTGTGCGCACAAACGATATGAGCTCACAGAACATCTACTTTCTTACCGACAAGAACGGACGTAAAACACACGCCGTATTGCCCATTGAAACCTACGAGGCTTTGATAGGCTTAGCTGACATGGTTAAAAATACGGCTACCATAAGTCACAACGAAATCTACACCTTCAAGGTTAAGAATGTCATTGCTCAGGGTTATCCTCAAGGACCTAGAACTCATGCCTCCTTTATGCTGATTAAGAATTCACAGCTGGTATTAAAAACAGTTGAATCCTTACCAAAGCACATCAAGGAAATGCGCGATAAGCTTTTAGGAGAAGGAGCATTAGAACTAGATGCAGTACATGAATGCTTTGTACTAAAAAAGGATCTTCTAGTAAAAAGTAGCTCCGTTGCCGCAGCCTTAGTCTCCGGCAATGTAAGAAACGGGCTTGATGTTTGGCTCAATCGTGAAGGATTTTCATTAAAAAGATCTGGTTTTGGACCTCAAGGTACCACTGATCTCAAAGCTAAAAAGAAAGGTTAATTATGGCAGAAACCAAGCCTATATCGCTAAAGCGTAGTGAACGCAAGACATCTCCATACGGTGAGAAAAAATACACCGATAAAAAAGACCATGCACATAAGTCATCATTTGCTAAGGGTAAGAGCTTTGGCAATCGTCCCCGCTTTGCAAAAGATGGCAAAAAGGCTGTTCGTGAGGAAAGTCACTTTAAATCTCAAGAGCAACACGAAGAGCATGCCCGTCACAAAGGCTTCTCTCCCTTCCAGCAACGCCTAGTGCTTTCCATCTTAAAAAGCGTGCTTGAGGATCACAAGTCACTTGATAGAGCTTATGCCCTTTGGTTTTCCAAGGTTAAGCTTGAGAGCATTGAGCAGGGCTTTTTAATTCGTCAAATCAATGCCATGTTCAATCGCTTATCCTTTTACGCCTTCGTCTCAGGATTAAAGCGCCCCTCTGATTTTGAACGTCATGCACAGCGCTTGATGTTCTCCTATTGTGCCGATCACGATTGGCCACTACCTCCATTAGAAGGAGAGGAAGGCTTTGATCGTCGTGCCTTAAAAAAGCGTATTGGTGAGGGACGTAATAATCCCTTGATGAATCAAGGCTGCCCTATTTGGCTTGATGAGATGGGACAAAAGGAGCTTGGTGATAAGTGGGAGGCTGAGCGTAAGGCCTTAGGTGAGCCTCCACGTCGCTTCATCCGCGCCAACACTCTTAAAACTACCCGTGATGAGCTTGCTCAAGAGCTTACTCAAGAAGGCACTGTCACCCGTCAGATCGGTGGCTCACAAGTAGCACTTGAGGTTACCTCAAACTCTGCTCTTTTCCGCACTCAGGCCTTCCGTGAGGGTAAGTTTGAGCAGCAGGATGCCGGCTCCCAAAAGATCTCTGAGTTTTTAGCTCCCAAATCAGGTGAGAGAGTGATCGATGCCTGCGCCGGTGCTGGTGGCAAAACCCTACATCTTGCGGCCTTAATGGAGGGCAAGGGACAGATCATCGCTATGGATACTGAGGAGTGGAAATTAGAGGATCTTAAAAAGCGTGCCCGTCGTGCCGGAGCCTTTAACATTGAAACTCGTCTTATCGATTCAAGAAAGGTGATCAAGCGTCTAAATGAGGCTGCAGACAAGGTGCTAATTGATGCTCCTTGCTCAGGTACTGGCGTTGTAAGACGCATGCCCGATTCTAAATGGCGCGATGGCCGCGAGAAGATGCGTGACATTATATATGCGCAGGAGGATATTCTAGAGCGTTACTCTCAAATGGCTAAGGTAGGTGGTATTGTGGTGTACTCCACCTGCTCAATTATGCCCTCAGAGAATGAAAAGCAAATTGAAAAATTCCTCGCAAAGCATCCTGAGGAATTCCGCCTAATAGAAGATCAACACCTCATGCCATCAGCAGGCTTTGATGGCTTCTATATGGCCAAGCTTGAGCGTCTAAAATAAGCCTTACGCTTAAAAGTCAAAGTCCACCCTAATAGGTGGACTTTTAGCATCAGCATCATCTAAAAATAGTAAGCCTTTAGCAGACACTTAAAGCCTTGCTATCATCCCTTTTGCGCAAGAACACTGTCGCAATCAAGATCCCAAGCTCATATAAAACTATTAAAGGCAAAGCTAGCAACAGCTGTGAGGTTACATCAGGCGGAGTCATCACGGCAGCAACTGCAAAAGCCCCGACAATGACATAACGCCTGCCATGCTTTAAGGCTGCAATAGAAACTATCTTAAAGGCAGATAAAAAGCACACGGCCACCGGGGTCTCAAAGGCCAAGCCAAAGGCTAAAAACATACGCAGCATAAAGCTTATATAAGCATCGATATCAGGGGCGAAGCTTACACTTTGGGGCGCAAAGGAGGCTATGAAGGGGAAGAGGAAATTGAACACTACAAAGTAGCAATATAAAGTTCCCACAAAAAACATAAAAAATGCCGAGCAAACAAATAATAAGCTAGCTTTTTTTTCCTTTTTGTAAAGACCTGGAGCGATAAAAGACCAGATCTCATACAGGGTAAAGGGAAGGGAAATGGCAAAGGCTGAAAAAAGCAAAATGCGCAAGGGTCCTAATACAGGAGACACAACTCCTACAGCGAGCAAGGAGCTACCTTCAGGTAAAGCCTGTAAAAGAGGCGCACAGGCATAGTTAAAAATATGCAACCAAAATGGGAACAAGGCAGCAACGCATACCATTACCCCTAAAAAAGACATTAGCAAACAATGTCTTAGTGCTAAAAGATTTTTAACAAGGGGACTTTTATTATCTGAACTTGCCATAAATTGCTCTATGAAATCTTATGCTTTAAAAGCATCTCGCGCAATGCCCTTATTTCATGCTCCAAAGCTGAGATACGCTGTAACATCTCATCGGCATTAAGGATAGTTAATTTGTTGTTATCCAAAGTATTTTCTACCTTAGTCTCAGCATCATCTAGCTTTTTGCCTGCATTAGGCTCATGCTCTTCATCAAGCTTTGCCCTAGCCTCAGTCATGGCATTTCTTAAAGATGTAGTCATAGCATCAGTATTTTGCTGCAGCTCACTTTTAATATCCGCTGTCATAGCACCAACATTAGGCATATCAAATTCACGCTTGATGTCATCTAAATACGTCTTTAAACCACGAGCCTTGCGTCCAAGATAATATGCTGCCTCAACGGTCTTTTTTGGACCTAGGACCACAAGGCACACAAAGGCAAAGACTACTAGTTGCTCAGTTGAAAAGCCAAGCATGACTATTAATTTTCCTTAGGATCCGAAGAGAGCTTATGCATAGTTGCATGCTCATCTTCCTCATTTAATCCTTCCTTAAATCCACGAATGGCGGCACCTGCATCCTTACCGATATTTTTAAGCTTGCCAGTACCAAAAACTAAAACAGCAACAATTAGTAAAATTACCCAGTGCCAAATTGACATTGCACCCATTTTTTATATCTCCCCAAAAATGCCGCATTACTGCGGCATAAAACTACGACTTAGAAAATTATTTTGTAACGACCGCGGCAGCAATTTCAGAGGCTGCTGTAAAGGCATCCTTAGCAGACATAGCCTGATGCACGTGCATGAAGCTATACTGAGCGCCGATGTAGTTTCTAAACTTATTGAACTTAATGGCGTTCAAATCAGCATCGCTCATACCATATTTCTTGGCAGCAACCTGCTTTAACATGGCAACAGCTTGCTGTGCTGCAGGAACTGAAAGCACCCAATCGTGATCGCCTAGATGAACGATATAACCTGCCTGCTTATGTGGGGTAGGTAAAGTGGTACCATCAGCATTTAAAAGGCCTTCTTGAATAGGATCAACGCCTGCAAGAATGGAGGCTGCCTTGATCCAATTTACCACCTGATCCTCATCAGCCTTTGAGCCAGGATGATCATGGGCACAGGCCTGAGCTACGATCTCATCAGTGGGCATATGACGGTAAATGGATTCGGCAACTGAGAAGATGTGATGAGCACCAGTGCCGGCAATGGTGTATTCAGGCAAGCAGGAGCCATCTTTTTGCCACTGGAATACCCAAGGCTTAGCAAGATCGTGCAATAGCTGACCTGCCATAGTGATGTCATAGCCATACTCATAGTCCATAATGCTTGAGTAGGTCTTGAGGATCTGCTTGGTGATCTCCACATTTACCGCAGTATGAGTTACCAAGCCACCAGGATATGAGTGATGTGAGCCATAGCCTGAGCCTGGGGCTGAGAAGAAGGGCTGAGGATTAGTACCAAGATCCTTTAAAGGAGGGAAAAGCTTATCTACAGGAGTCTTGCTAGGATCAACTAAGCCTGCATTTAAAAGCTCACCGTATACAGTCTTCACCGCAGCATTGCTCTGATAACGCTCCATAAAGGTAGGCACGGTATTTGAGTAAAAGCCTAAAACCTTTTCACGCAGGGCAACATCATGAAGAGCATTGATTTCATTTAAGAGGTAATTCCATGCATTTTGCACGAGCTCAGAGCTCTTAGCACATGCAACTGCATCCTCAGGGATTGCATCTAAGGCAAGGGATTTTACCTTGACATCATTGGCAAAGGCAGGCCTTACAATACCTGCCAAAGCAACACCCGCAGCAGCAGTTGCGGACAACTTCAAAAAATTTCGACGTGATGAATCAACCTTGTTATTCATATGT
>CAVHVI010000058.1:0-11823 GCA_963639245.1 Bacteroidaceae bacterium | reverse complement strand
GATATACTTTATTTAATGTTTCATGTTGTTACATATTGAAACATTAAAAATGTGACGTAGTGTAAAATTCTAGGTAATTCTGAAATGTTGGAAATTCTAAGTTTCTAAGGGTATTGAGCAGAACTAAGTTAGAGGATCTACCCTACCTCAAACCTCTAAGGATAGCTCCCTGATACGACGCCATAAGGTAGTACGCGAAAGTCCTGAGATCTTCACACATTCATTAATTGAATGCTTAGAGAGCAGATTCTTTAAATATTGCTTTTCAACCTCCATAAGAGAGGTAGTATCTGAGATCACAAGGCGCGTAGCATCATTATTTGCTACTACCTTTCCCTTAGGAGTAATGAGATCTGCAAGCTCCTGTACCTCAACCCTATTGCCCGAGAAGGATAAGGCCTCGGCCACGTTTCTAAGCTCACGCACATTACCTGGCCATTGATATGCTATAAGCATAGCTGAGGCTTCATCTGATAGAAGGATCTCATGCTCATCACAATGCAGAAATTCAGCCATAAAGTGCTTAAAGAGCAAAATCACATCATCTCCACGCTCGCGCAAAGGCGGGATCGCTAGACGTAGCACATTGAGGCGATAATAGAGATCGTAGCGGAAGGTACCCTCAGCACACATCTCAAGCACGCGTCTATTACCAGCTGCGATAATACGAATATCAAGCGGGATCACCCTATCATCGCCAATACGGCGGATCTCACGCTCCTGAATAACGCGCAAAAGCTGAGACTGTACGTCCATAGGAAGCTCTGTGACCTCATCTAAAAAAATGGTTCCCCCCTGAGCCATCTCAAATAAGCCCTTACGTCCAGAGCGACGCGCTCCAGTAAAAGCTCCCTCAGCATAGCCAAAAAGCTCAGATGCCACCAAGCCCTCAGGAAGCGAGGCACAGTTAACTGATACAAAGGGCATTTGCGCGCGCGGAGAATCATTATGAATGGATTGAGCAAAGCCCTCTTTACCTACACCGGTTTCACCGAAGATCATGACCGTAGATTCAGAGTGTGCAAATTTGGAGGCCTTCTCTACCACCTCCTCCATCACCATGCTTTTGCGCACAATATCCTCAAATCTTGTACGGGCATATAAGCCCTTTTCATATACGGCGATCTTCATGGAGCGAACATTCTCCTCAAGTGCTGAGGAGTCCTGCATCACCACCATGTTGTTCTTTAAATCACCAGATGAAAGCTCAAGGTTACGTAGTAGCACCTTGCGATCCCCTAAGGAGAGCACGGCCTGAGAGCCGTCTTTTTTAAGATAAGGAGCCAAGTTTTCATGCCATTTACCTTTTTCACAAAAGGAAAGCAGATCCGATGCCTTCTGATTGGTATAGGTACTACATCCATGCTCATCAAATACCACCACTCCTTCATCTATGTTATTTAGAAGGGAGGTCATAGTAGATAGTACTAGCTCGCGATCACGCATGGAATGCTCAAGCTCTATGGCATTTAAGATAGCTTTTTTGATAGAGAAAAAGTCGGAATCGACAAACTCGGTCTTGATGTTAAATCTGCGAGCGCTTTCTACTGCCACTACACAGCCTGCAACACCATCACAGCCTTGCTCGTAAACCCGCGCTACAGTTTTCTCAATCTCTTCTGCCGTAGTACATGGATGAACATTTACAAGCTCTCCCTTAAGCTGCAAGGAGCAGGTCTCAAGACCGATGACATTATCCTGAGTAACCACCGCAATTGAATGACATCCCGCGCGCAATAGCTTTCTTACTGCATTGAAAACATCATAAAAGGAGGCTTCAATATCTACTACCGTAATTCCTGGCACTCCACGTAGAACTTTTGCAGTACCGCCACGTGATATGACTATCTTGCAATCAGGATGACGCTTGATTGCATCTAAGGCTTCATAGTCATAGGCCACCTCAACAGGTATATTTAATCCAAGCCCTGCGATCACCTGCTTTGATAACAATCCTGTATGCTGATAAGGTGCTACCAGTAAAATATCCTGTGAAGTCATCAATGCGTCCTCATATAGTTAGTGCCAAAAATGCACTGTAACTTACCTATTTTAGCAAACTGCGCCATGAGATCTGCTCACTGCTATAATGCCGCCATCTAGGATGTTTTCAGGAACATCAAATAGTTATCTTTAGTAAATGACGCTTTAAAATTATGCAGATAAAAGGTCTAATCTCACTTGCCTTTGGCACACTAGGTCTTGGGATCGCAGAGTTCGTCGCGATGGGGTTATTGCCCTATATTGCCAAAGCCTATGATATTTCACTAGCAAGTGCAGGACATGTAATTTCAGCCTACGCCATCGGTGTTGCATTTGGAGCCTTCGCACTATTGTTTTTAAGACGCCTTGAGCTTAAAACCATACTGTTAATGCTCATTATTGTGCACATCACCGGTAATGCTTTAACCATAGTGGCACCTGATTTCAACTCTTTATTAGTATCCCGCTTTATAGCAGGCCTCCCTCACGGCTCTTTCTTTGGCGTAGGATCCATTATTGCGCAAAACATCAGTGCTAAGGGCAAGGGATCATCTGCAGTATCTATCATGATAGCCGGCATGACGATCTCCAATATCTTTGGAGTTCCCTTAGGCACCGCGCTTGCAGAGATCGTAAGCTTTAAGGCAATTTTTGTTTTGGTTGTTATTTGGGGCTTAATCGTACTCTTCTCCTGCCATCGTTGGATCCATAACGCTGGACGCATTGAGGACACTGGATTTAAAGGACAGTTTGCTTTCTTAAAATGCCCAGCTCCCTGGCTAGTCTTGGGAGCCACTATGTTTGGCAATGCTGGCATCTTCTGTATGCACAGCTACATCTCCCCTATTCTTACCAATCTTGCAGGAATTACGCTTCAGGCAGTGCCCGCTGTCTTAGTGGCAATGGGGATCTGCATGGTAATGGCAAACTTTATCTCAGGTCGCCTTTGTGACAGATTTACCCCAGGAAAGGTAGGTGCCATGGTACAGCTACTTGCATCCTTGCTCTTAATTGCAGTCGCAGTCTTTGGCCACAATACTATCGCCTGTATAGTGCTAGTTTGCTTGATTGCAGGAACGCTGTTTGCACTCTCTACCCCAGAGCAGGTCTCTATTTTGAAAACCGCTCCTGGAGGATTATTGCTAGGTGCGGCCATGGTACAGGCAGCCTTTAACCTAGGTAACGCCTTAGGCTCATTTGCAGGAGGTCTACCTATTACCTTTGATATCTCCCTTAGATTTATCACCGTGATCGGCTCTTTCCTAGGCTTTTTAGGATTCTTATGCTTATTCTTCTATGCCAAAAAGTGGGAGCGTAAGTTCTACGTCAAGGAGAAATAAGAGGATTTTCTTAAAGGACGTTTCAGTATTTTAAGCATGGCCCAAAAATTTGGGCTATGCATGCTACCTATGATGCGGACTTTAGAGTAAGCCCAGCTTTATCCTTTAAAAGCTCTGAGAAATGCTCAAATTCATCAGGACTTATGCTAAAACTTACCCTAAGTTGCTGTGCTGTTTCATTAAGCTCTTTAACAGAGCTTCGCTCCAAAGCTGCATTAATATCCAATAAAGATAAGATCTTCTTGCTAAAGGGGCGTTTGTTACCCAAAAAAGCAATACTTTTATAGAACTTTTGCACCCTTGCTGAATTTAACAGCAACATGCACACACGCGCATCACTAAGAGCATCAAAAGACAAAAAATAACAGGTATCATCTAGCATGATGGGCTTTTTTGATACCAACAAGGAAAATATAGGATCTTTATAAAAGCCAGATACCGCAACCTTATACTTTGCATAGGAGTAATCACCGACTCCAAACATAGCAAAACGAGGAGCCTTCTCGTAAATCTTAGATTTACGTGCATCAAAAAAAGCGCTGTGAGCATTAAGGTAATTCCAAAGCTTAGGGGCACTATGCTCAAGATATGCAGTATCTGCACCGATCTTCTTCTGAGTCATAGGGATATAGCTTTTTGAAGACGAGATCTCATAGGCTTTTATCATGCTTGATTTTAGTAGCGGATAAAGAAATTCGCGCTCACAGCAAACTTGCTCGCCTAATTTATTTTGAAAACTATTATCCTGCTCTATTAACTCCATTACCTTAGCACAATCATGCTTTACGCCCTGCCGCCATGTAAGCTGAGAATAACCATAAAGATCCATTATCTCCAAAGACTGCTTTAAATGTAGCACACCATCATCAACACTCAACTATGATACCAAAGCAGGCGCATCAAACTGAGATATTTGGGCACTAAAGGAATTGACTCTAAAGTCGCAAACTAATAAACAGGCCTCAACATTTACATCAAACACGTCTTTGGCATTGAAGTTAAAGAGCGTGCAACAACACTTAGTCCCATTTTGCGAAAGCTGCAAACAGATCTTTCTTGCAACAGAGGTCTTACACAGCATTGCGAGCATGCCTGCTTTACCCTCAAGATAAGAAAGAGCATGAGTAATAATCCATTCGCAGATATCAAAATTACTGCTACCAGTGATAGCGTCAATACCTTTTAATCCTTGGTGATTATGCTTAATTGGAATATTTGAGCTATGCAATACGGATAACTCTGAATTAGTAACCCAAGGAGGATTGCCTAAAAACAAAGTTTGAGCATGGATTTGAGATGCTTTAATTAAATCTTCCTGTAAAAAATTTCCTTGTCTAACAATGATCTTGTGGTCATTTTTAAAACGGCTTTGACATTTTTCTATATAAGCAGGATTTAATTCAATTCCTAAAACAAAGCTCTCTGCAAAGCAAAGTCTTGAGGCCTCGATAAAATTCCCCATACCGCAGGTAGGTTCAATTATCAAGGATGGAGTAAATCCAAACTCATTTTTTATCAGCTGACAGCATTTTTCTGCAAATTCTTGAGGAGTTTGCCAATCTCCCATAGCTTTCCTAAAGTTCATGGTTTCTTATTCCCAAAACTTTAGCATTTAAAGAAGTTGCATGACTATATTGCAAGCGCCACTGCAAGGCATTAGAGATAGTTAGATACCCCTGCACGGGCGGATTTTGCAAAACTTCATCTGCCAATGATGCAAAAGTAAGTTCATCACCAGGTAGATTTTTGTCATTGAATAAAGCCATCAGATCTTCTTTATTAGCGCCAATAGCAAGTATATCTAGGATCTGCTTGGTAAGAGAAAAATCAGCAGTATGCTCTTTTTCAATTAAGGCGATGTGCCTAAATAACAGCTGACAGCTATCATTCATATCCTTTTTCTCATACACGAACAACAAGATGTTATAGCCAAGACCATAAATTTTTTGCCTGACATCTTTGAAGGGACAGGAGCTTTGCACCTGATGAACTGATGAAACCTTAATATCACAATTAACGCGCTCATCAGGTAGATCAATTCCCTTTGCCGCATTTCCTAATACCATATTGGGGAAAGCGGAGCATAGGTGTTCCTTAAACAAATGCTCAATATAGGATCCCACTGCCTTACCGTCTGTAACGCCCTTTAAGGACTCATGCTTTAATAAATTCTGCTCTTTTGCAAACGCAATGGCACTGTCAAACAAGAATGCAAGATTTAACATGAACAGATCGCTGAAAAAAAGAAGAAAGCATGATACTGCTTCATTATAACCGCGAATTTATGACAATAAATAGCATAAACAAGGGGTATTCAGGATCTTATGAGGATACTTACAAACATCTCTATCATGTAACATTTGTCAATGCACGCTGACATTCACGCAAACATTATCGCTAACAAAGCGACAAGATCATCTACAATGCTTATAAACTTTGAGGAGACCAAAATGCGCATACTCATCAACACCCTAGCCCCCCTACAGCAATGGTTTTTAGATAGCCTCGCTAAAATAGGTGAATGCAAAAGAATAGATAAGCTTAATGATGATGATCGTAAGGATTTTCTAGAAAGTGCTGAGGTAATGGTATGCTCAGGAGGATCACGCGCGCCAAGTAGTCTTATTGATGAAATGCCTAGCCTTAAAATAATTTCCGTATATGGCACTGGCTATGATGGCGTGGATGTCAAGCATTGCCAAAAGCGCGGCATTGTCGTTACCAATACTCCAGCCGTTATGAAGGATGATGTCGCAGATACCGCAGTCGCCCTTCTCTTAAATATCGCCAGAGAATTTCCCAAAGGCAATGATCATGTAAGAAATGGAGGCTGGCTCAAAGGCCCTTGTCCTCTAACTACTAGAGTTACCAATATGAAGGTTGGTATCGCTGGCATGGGCGCAATCGGGCAGGAAATTGCTCTGCGCTTACAAAATGGCTTTCGCTGCGAAATTGGCTACTACGCCCGTCATCAAAATACTAATCTTTCCTATACCTTTTATAACAGCATCAAAGATCTTGCTACTTGGGCTCAGGCTTTGATTTTAGTTTTACCAGGTGGTAAAGCAACCTTCCATTTAATAGATGAAGAGGTGTTAAAGGCACTAGGTAGAGATGGCTTTCTAATTAACGTCGGACGAGGATCCTTAGTTGATACTCAGGCCTTAATAAAAACCTTAGCTAACAAAGAGTTAAAAGGCTGTGGACTCGATGTATTTGAACGAGAGCCAATTTTACCATATGAGCTAATTAAGCATGAGAATGTATTCGTGCTTCCTCATGTTGGCTCTGCTACCTTTGAATCCCGTGATGCCATGGCCAATTTAGTTTTGGAAAATATTCAAGGCTTCCTTGAAAATGGCCATGCTGTAACCATAGTGCCGGAGCTTGCATGAACGCCGTTGAGCTTGCGCACCTAACGCGTCACGATCTAAGCCATCTTGCACGCTCCTTGTACGCTTTTTTTATAGTTCCAAGACTTGAGCGCGGCATTAATACGCTTAGCATGAATGAGGTATTGTCTTATCTTGAAAATAGCTCTGCTATTTTTCCAACCTCAGGAGATATGCGTATTGCACTGCTAGCATTAACCGAGCTTGAGCATGCAGGATTTATTAAAAGGTCTAAGGAGGATGTCTCCTATGAGGGACAGGAGCTAAGCTTTCCATATTTTAGTGCTCCCCTTGAGATGATCCCCGAGCGCCCTTTTAATATGACTACTACATGGAAACCAGGTCCATCCTTTACTCAAAGCTGTATGATCTGTGGTCTTGAGGATAGCAACTACAGCGATCAAGAGCTAAGAGCCTTTTGTGTCTATTGGAGCTCAAGGGCCGAGGAGCGATCACAGACTGCTTGGGAGCGCGCCTTTGCTCAACGTCTTATGAAGGCAAGGCAGGCTAAGGAGCGTAAAAACATCCTAAAGGCTCAGGAAAAAGTAGGCAAAACAGCGATCCCTACAGCTCAGGCCATTGCAAATCCTTATCAGGCTGAGCGCTGAGATGTTTTTTGGCATTGATTTTATGTAATACTGCTCACTTGCAGGAGGTGAACATGAAGATTACATCACGAAACAAAACCTTAAATCTTGAGAAGCCCGCAGTAATGGGCATTTTAAACGTCACACCCGATTCCTTTTCAGATGGTGGACTATTTAATAATCCCATAAAAGCCCTAACTCATGCCCGCGCCATGGTAGCAGCAGGTGCCACGATCATCGATATTGGCGGTGAATCTACTCGCCCTGGTGCTCAAGCAGTATCGGTGCAAGAGGAAATAGATCGCGTAGTTCCAGCAGTTGAGCTTATTGCCAAGGATCTTGATGTATTTATCTCAATTGACACCTCTCAGCCTCAAGTAATACAAGAGAGCTATCAGGCAGGTGCTCATATTTGGAATGACATCCGAGCTCTTTCAATAGATGGTGCTCCAAAAATGGCTGCCAAGCTTGATATTCCCGTGATCCTCATGCACATGCAGGGACAACCGCGCACCATGCAACAAGCACCGCACTACCAAAATGTAGTAGCAGAGGTGATGCAATTTTTACAGGATAAAGCGCAGCTTGCCATCAATGCGGGAGTTAAAAAGGAGAACATCATCCTCGATCCAGGCTTTGGCTTTGGTAAAAGCGTCAAGGATAACTATGAGCTCCTAAACTCACTAGATAAACTTTGTAGCTTAGGGTATCCTGTGCTCTCTGCGCTGTCGCGTAAATCTATGCTAGGTGCAGTAACCTTGGCAAATAAGCCTCAAGACAGAGTTGTTTCATCAGTTGCAGGTCATTTAATCTCAGTTATAAAGGGAGCCTGCATGGTACGTGTGCATGATGTAAAGGAAACAGTTGAGGCCTTACAGATCTACAATGCTATGAAAAATTTTAAGGACATCAACTAATGCAGACCTGGTTTTTAGCCGCCATTACTATTCTTTCTTGTGCGTTATCTCCTTGTTTGTCAGCATTTTTATGTGCTATATCAGGATCAAAGCTACTACCTAAAATAGCCCCCGTGCTCTCCTTGATAGCAGCAGGCTTTATTTTAGCGCTAGGACTTGGACATGTGCTCCCTGAGGCTATGGAGCATAGCGAGCCTCACTATATTGGTCTGACCGCACTGATTACAGTTTTGGCACTTACCCTATTTGAAATGCTGTTTTCATCAAAGCATCAACATCAAGGACAATGTCATCATTCGCAAAATGCTCAAGCTCTAGCACAAGGAGGTGCGGCCTTAGTATCTGGCACCGTTCTTCATACCCTATGTGATGGTGTGATCATCGCCTCTGCCTATATGAGCGATATCCATGTAGGTATGGCGGTAACCTTAGCTGTGATCATGCATGAAATTGCCCATGAGCTTGGCGATTATGCCTTAATGCTTACTCTTGGCATGACTAAAAAAGGCGCCTTTATCATCAATATTGCAGCTCTTAGTGGAACCTTAATTGGTGCCATTGCTGCAATGCTGCTTTTAAGTGGCTTTGAGGATCTGCTACCTTATGCACTCGCCATGTCAGCTGCTAGCTTTATCTATGTATCACTCTCTGATCTGCTCCCGCGTCTTCGCAAGGCCGGCACTGCACCTCAAGCGCTTCTTCGTTTTAGCCTAGTGCTAGCAGGTGCCATCCTCTGCTTGCTTCTTGCAGCTCACGAGTAAGACTAGCTCTCCATCTGCTGAAGCGGCGCGTTAAAGGCTAAGGTTCGCGGCTGCTTCAGCTTATCAAATTTAATCTCATACTCACCCGTATTAGCCTCAACCTTGAGCACTATGCCTGGGCCAAAAACCTCATGAAAGACCTGATCGCCCTCATTAAAAGCTTGATCACATACCGCGCTTAAGGCATAGCGACCTCTATCTAAGCGTCCCCCCTTCTCTATTACTAGATCTTCTTTGATATCAGAGAGAAAACGCGAGGGATCGCGTTGCTGACCTTTGACAAAGCCTCCACTTTGAGTCATGAAGAGCTGTTTTTTAGCACGCGTCATCGCCACATACATCAAGCGTCGCTCTTCCTCTATATCATCAAGCGTTGCACTCTTAGCAGAAGGGAAAATACCATCATTCATTCCCGCAATAAACACGTAATCAAACTCAAGGCCCTTGGAAGCATGCACGGTCATAAGCTTAACCTTGCCCAATCCTACCTTATCATCGCTATTGGAGGTTAGCGCTACGCGAGAGAGAAAATCTGCAATGTTGGTATTCTCGCCTTCATTTTCTTCAAAGTCATAGGCAAGCTGACGCAAGGCGGTGATCCCCTCAAGCCTAGTATCATCCCCACTATCCTTAAGATGCTCCTCATACAAAAAGCCGTTTAAAACAAGCTCTAAGGCAAGCGTAGGCTTTACTTTATCTATTTGCCTATTTAGCTCTATAAGCTTTTGCACAAATTGTTTTACCGTAGTTGCTCTGGTGATTTTTGGATCATCTATACACAGCATTAGCTGCTTAAATAAGGAATTACCATCAGCGGAAGCGTCAAGGGTAAGGCGTTCAAGACGTACCTTACCAAAGCCTCTTTTAGGCTCGTTTATAACCCGCTTAAAGGCTAAATCATCATCAGGATTTAGGCATAATCTTAAATAGGAGGTGATGGTTTTAATCTCAGATCGCTCTAAAAAGGCCGTACCGCTCATGATCTTATAAGGAATTGAATGTCTTAAAAAAGCCCGTTCAAGCTCTTGCGTAACATGAGCTGATCGATAGAGCACACTTACATCAGCATGAGGATCTAGAGAAAAGAGCTCTTTTATTTCATCTGCGATATACTCAGCCTCCATCACCTCAGTGGGCGCATGGATAATGGCAGGCTTCATACTGGCTGTAAAATCGTCAACTATCTTAAAATTAGGATCTTTTATAGTCTCAATTTTGCTGTGTTGCTCCATGAGCTGTAGCATAGTCGAGGCTTCATTTTCATCATCATCTGCTCTCTTGGGTGTAAAGATCTTCACCATATCCTGCATAGTGATGTCCTTACGCATAGCCTCAAGATGCTTACGCCCAGGATCTTGATTGTGACTTATAAGGGAGAAGGCTGCGTCTAAGATATCCCGAGTTGAGCGATAGTTTTTGGTATAAACAAAGCTCAAAGCCTCCGGATGAACCGCGGTAAAGTCGATAAAGAACTTTACATTGGCACCACGAAATGAATAAATGGTCTGATCAGGATCACCTACTATAAAAAGGTTGCCATGATAGACAGATAAGATCTCAATTAACTCATACTGCTGGGCATCAATATCCTGAAACTCATCGACCATGATGTATTCAAGCTTTTTTTGCCAGCGCTCTCTGATATCATCACGACTTTTTAAAAGATATAGCGTAAAAGCAATAAGATCATCAAAATCCAAAGCCCCTGCAGTACGCTGTAAAAAGAGATAACGGAAAAAAATCTGCTCTTTTGCTGATTGTGAATCATCAATTGCGCGCAGAAGCTTAATGCTATCAAAGCATAGGAGATCCTCTACATAACCAAGATCGGAGCTTTTTCTCTTATCAATATATTCCCATGCATCATTTAAGCTTACCTCACGCCCATTGATATTAAGCTCTGCATAAACAGTCTTAAGCGAGCTTTTAACATCAGCTACATCCCATAATGAAAAGTTACCAGCTTTTCCTAAGGCTTCAGCTTCCTGACGTAAAAACTCACAGCAAAAGCCGTGAAAGGTTGATACCATAGGATCGATGCCCTCACCGCAGATCTTGCGTATGCGCCCCTTCATTTCATCGGCAGCCTTGTTAGTAAAGGTCACGCACCAAGTAGCGCGAGGTGAGATCCCCAAAGCCGCAACTAAATAAGCATAACGAGAGGTTAATGTTTTGGTTTTACCAGTTCCAGCTCCTGCTAAAACTCTAATATAGCCTTCTGTTTGAGCTGCAGCTTGTGCCTGATCTGCATTTAAGGCGCAGAGGATTTTATGCATGGGAGATCCTTGATTAGTGAAATTATCCATCGTTATTATAAAACGGCTCTTAAGGCATCTATCTTAGAAAAAATCACAAGGAGCACACATTTAGCGCCGATTTTTTTTTTGAATATCTTCATACACTAGACTTTAAGCCTCTAACAAAAATGCCTCGGAGGCCTTAGGAGTCAGGTTTGCGTAAAGAAACCAATATACTGATTTTAGGTTTTTTAAAGCCAGGTGTTTCTTCTTACTCTGCCTCACCGGCTCAAAGGATCCTTTGGAATCATCGAGCTCTTTAATGATAGCCTTTAGCTTATTGGGACTATTGCCAAATAGAGCATTCAAAAATTGTCGTAGTCAACTAGCGCTATATCTAGCAAGACGGTATAGTGATACAGCACGACCTCGTACAGCTGTCATGAGACCGGCAACAAGCTGCTTAAGAAAGTGCGCGGCAAGGCTTGCAAAAAGCATTACAAAGACGATATTTAAGTCTTTTGTATCAACGCCTGTAAGGTTTGAACCTGATTTTAGGTCCTTGAAGGTTAGTTCAATTTTTAATCAGAACGTTCGGATTAAAAA
>CAVHVI010000057.1:0-11835 GCA_963639245.1 Bacteroidaceae bacterium | reverse complement strand
GCAGTGTATGTCTTTAATGTTGTATAAAAATCTTTAAGAAAACCTTGAGCAGAAGTAATACTTCTAAATTGCTCTTTGTCTTTAGAAAGGATTTCATTGGCAAATTGATCATATTCATCGATGATAATGTAAATCTTTTTCTCAATATGATTTTTTATCGCCCTAAAGAATTCATCAATGAGCAGGGTTGGAGATGTGAAATCCTTTTGGATTAAATAATAAGCGGTCTTAAGATTATATCTTTCAATAAAATCGCAAAAGGAGCTTTTGATATTTGCGGTAAAATTTTCTTTCACATCATCGGTAGCAAGTCCTGAAAAATCAAATTTCAGTATGTAAAAAGAGTTTGCTAGAGGAGTTTTATGCTCGCCAATATAGGTGCTAGCAAAATTCTCATTAAATTTGTAGGCTTGTTTAATATCGTAATAAGCATACAGCATAGCTGTAAAAAGGCTTTTGCCAAAACGACGAGGGCGAATAATCAAAGGGTATTTAAGGCCAGTATTTTCTAGGACTTCGATAAATTGAGTCTTGTCAACATAAGCATAGCCTTCAGTCCTAATTGCGGTGAAATCAGCATCTCCGTAAGGAATAAGAGCAAGTTTCTTCTTTTCCATATGTTGACCTCTGTAATTGGATGTCGTCTGGGTTTAATCAGTGCCTGCTAGAGCATCAATTGATGGCTTTTAATTGCGATAATACTCCATCTAATCTTTGGCGCCAGGTCTGTAAAACCTCACGCAAATGCTGGTTTTCCTCTTTAAGCTCAATCATACTACGTCGAAGCTCGGAAATTTCCTTGTCACGATCCTCTATTGCTTGTTTTGAGCGTTCAAGTGCTGAGGATGCTTGCTGTGCTTCTGTAAGTAGCTCTTCAAGCTCCCCCAAGAGCATTTTTTCTCTTGGGGTCATCTCTCCATTTCTTACGGTCATTAAAGAATATACCTGCTTAGATCTTCATCAGAGACTAGATCCTTGAGACGCTCATCAACATACTTTTCATCGATGATAAATTCTTCACCCTGATGCTCAGGAGCGGTAAAGGAGATATCCTCAACGATCTTCTCAAGTATGGTGTGCAAACGACGGGCACCGATGTTTTCGGTACGTTCATTTACCTCGAAGGCGTCCTGAGCGATGCGCTTAACAGCACTTTCATCAAACTTAAGGGTGATCTTATCAGCAGCCATCAAGAGCTCATACTGCTTAACTAATGAATTGTGAGTTTCAGTGAGGATGCGTTCAAAATCCTTTGCCGTAAGGGGCTTAAGCTCAACACGAATAGGTAGACGTCCTTGAAGCTCAGGGATGAGATCGGAAGGCTTAGAGAGCTGGAAAGCACCAGAGGTGATGAAGAGTATATGATCGGTTTTTACCATGCCGATCTTGGTACGAACTGAGCTACCCTCGATAAGAGGTAACAAATCACGTTGTACGCCTTGACGTGAGACCTGACCTGATTCGTTTTCATCTTGGCAAATCTTATCGATCTCATCGATAAATACGATGCCATTGTTTTCACAAAGCTCAATTGCCTCTTGGCGCAGATCATCACCCTTAGTAAGCTTAGAGCCCTCTTCCTCGGTTAGAACTTTGAAGGCATCTTTAATCTTGAGGCGACGTGGAGACTTGCTCTGCCCAATATTAAAGAGTAGATCGCGCAGCCCCTCACCAAAATCCTCTCCAGCACCAGGAGCACCAAGAATTTCAATTGCCCCCTCAGGACCATCCTTTTGCGGACGAGCTGCCGGGATCTCAATTTCCTTACTATCAAGATCACCTTCACGGAATTTTTTACGTAGCATCTGACGAGTGGCGTTGGCAGCCTTTTGCTCTTCAGTCTCATCTGATTGCGGAGGAAGCAAAATATCTAAGATGCGCTCTTCTGCGAGCTCTTGAGCGTGAGCCTTATTTTTCTCTAGGGCCTGATCCTTGACCATCTTATAGGCAACGTCGGCAAGATCTCTAATCATGACATCGACGTTCTTACCAACATAACCTACCTCGGTATATTTGGTAGCCTCAACCTTTACAAAGGGAGCGTTTGAGAGCTTAGCTAGACGACGGGCAATTTCAGTTTTACCGCAGCCAGTAGGGCCGATCATGAGAATGTTCTTAGGCACGATTTCAGCACGAAGATCCTCTTCTATTTGCATACGACGCCAGCGGTTTCTAAGTGCAATAGCTACAGCCTTCTTGGCATCCTCTTGGCCTATGATGTAGCGATCTAATTGTTCGACGATTTGACGCGGAGTAAGTTGAGTCTGATCCATTTTGTTCTTGTCCGTAGTAACCGTTAGTTATCCGATTGTAGGGTTTCGACAGTGAGATAGGAGTCGGTGAAGACACAGATCTCTGATGCAATTTCCATTGATTTACGCACGATTTCCTCAGCGCCCATATCGGTATTGCGTACCAAGGCACGGGCTGCGGAGAGTGCATAATTGCCACCAGATCCTGTAGCTAAAATATTGTCATCCATTTTGACAACATCACCAGTACCGGTGATCATGAAGGAGGCATGCTTATCAGCGACAATGATCACAGCCTCAAGCTTGCGCAAGGCTCTATCTGAGCGCCAGAGTTTTGCTAGCTCAATTGAAGCCCTCTCCAAGATACCTTGATGTTCCTCAAGCTTTTTTTCAAAGAGATCAAGCAGGGTAAAGGCATCTGCGGTAGAGCCAGCAAAGCCTGCAATGACCTTGCCGTGAAATACCTTGCGTACCTTGATGGCATTACCCTTGAGGATAGTGCTCTGACCCATGGTAACTTGACCATCGCCGCCCATGGCAACGACGCCGTTTCTGCGTACTGTAACGATTGTCGTCATTTATTTGTATCCGGTATTGTGTATTTTGTTGGATTTAGATCCTGCAGTTTTTCAGAAACTACAGGATCAAAAATGCTGTCAGGATCACTCGTTTTCAAGAGAGCATTCTGAAACTAAGCCAGTTGCGTCAACCTTTGAGAAGGCCTGACGGGCGGCATCACGGCTCTTGTAGGGCCCAAGCTTCAACATAAAGCTGCCATTGTGCTTGACCACAGTGGACTGTATTCCTTGGAAGGCCATGAGAGCTTTTTGCTCTTCAGCCTTGCTCTGGGAGCTAAAGCTTCCACAATAGAGCATTGCCTTTGAAGAGGTAGTAGTAGCCTGAGGTTTGGCTGGAGCAGTAGGAGCTACTTGCTGAGATGGAGCTTGCTGTACCTGAGGTACTGCCTGAGGTTGTGGGGCTACCTGAGTTTGAGGCTGAGCAACAGGCTGTGGCTCTACACGCTGAGGTGCCATTTGAGGTTGCGCATTATTAGTGCTAGAGGCAAATGGATCTTCATCAAAGGCTGGCACTGCATCAGTATTTTCCTGAGTGGTCAGTGGTGCAGGTGCTGTAATTGGAGCATCTGCAGTATCCTGAGGTCCAACATTAGTGTTGAGCTGTCCCTGATAATCAAACTTTTGCTTAGCAGGGATCGGGGCAGGAGCACTCTGCGATGGTTGCGCATCATCCTCAAGTAAGGATTTGGTATCTAGGCTAATGGTATCAGAGGCATTGTCCTGCGATTTAGCATTTTGCAATGCCGCCTCATCATTAGCGCCTCCGCCTAAAAAGGAGACTGCATAAGCAACAAGGATCACGCCTACGATACCGAAGATACCGCGCTTGATGATCTCCTTGCGTTGCTCAGGACCTGCAGCTTGAGTTTTAAGCTTAAAAAAGCCCATATTACATCTGCTCCATGACATTAATACCAAGTAGGTTTAGACCCTGCTTGAGTACTCTTGCGGTGAGATCACACAAGGCAAGACGGCTTGCACGAGTGGTCTCATCTACTCCATCCTTAAGGATAGGGCAGTGCTCGTAGAAGTGCATATAGATATCAGCAAGCTCAAAGAGGTAGTTGCACAATAAGTTAGGCAAGCCCTTTTGACCTACGGTTACCACAGTCTCGCCAAAGCTTTGAAGCTTAGCTGCAAGTTTATCCTCAGCCTCATCCTTAATCACAATCTGGCCAGGAGCGGTAGTTGCCTTACGGAAGATGGCGCGGATACGGCTATAGGCATACTGTAAATAAGGAGCGGTGTTGCCATCAAAGGCTAACATCTGATCCCAGTCGAAGATGTAGTCGGTAGTACGATTCTTGGAGAGATCTGCGTACTTCACGGCACCAATTGCAATGTTGTGAATAACGTTTTGACGCTCCTCACCCTGCAGATCTGAGCCACGATCATCTAAGAGCTTGGCTACACGGCTTTCAGCCTCATCTAAGAGATCACGTAGCTTGACGGTACCACCAGAGCGAGTCTTGAACGGACGACCATCCTTACCAAGCATCATGCCAAAGGGGCAATGCTCTAAGGATACCTCATCTTTGACGTAGCCGGCCTTACGGCAGATAGCCCAGACGGTTTCCATGTGCTGATGCTGTCTTGAATCGGTAAAGTAGATAATGCGATCGGCATGGAGTACATCGGCACGATATTTGATGCAAGCAATATCGGTGGTGGTGTAGAGGTAACCGCCATCCTGCTTGCGGATAATGTTGCCTAGAGGATTACCCTCTTTATTCTTAAACTGAGGCAGATAAACTACAGCAGCACCGTCATCAATTACGGCGATCTGGCGATCGAGCAGATCGTTTACGATCACTGGTAGCATATCGTTATACAAGCTCTCACCCATGATATCCTTGGGCGTTAAGGTGACATCAAGACGATCATAGAGCTTTTGGTTTTGATCCATGGTCATGTTAACGAGCTTTTTCCACATGGTACGGCAATATTCATCACCACCTTGTAGACGTACTACATAATGACGGGCCTTAACGGCAAATTCCTCATCTGAGTCATAGCACTCCTTGGCTTCACGATAGAAAGCCTCAAAGTCGCTCAAATCCATGCCCTGACCAGATTCATTTTCCTTTTTTTCAAGGTAGGCAATGAGCATACCAAATTGAGTGCCCCAGTCGCCGATGTGATTGGCTCTGATAACCTTGTTGCCTAAAAATTCAAGCACGCGTACTACGGCATCACCAATTACGGTAGAGCGTAGGTGATGTACTGCCATTTCCTTAGCAACATTAGGTGCGGAGTAATCTACAACTATGGTTTTAGGATCACTAACCTTGGCAACTCCTAGACGCTCATCCTTTGCAAGGTTTGCAAGGGTATCAGCGGTAAAGCCTTGGTTTACAAAGAAATTAATAAAACCAGGACCTGCAATTTCTATCTTGGCAATACGATCATCCTGATCTACTGCTTCAATTAACTTAGCTGCGATATCAGCAGGCTTTGAATGCAAGGGCTTAGAGATGATCATGGCTGCATTGGTGGCATAGTCACCATGAGCTCTGTCCTTGGTACGATCTACACGGATCTTAGATAATAAAGCCTCAGGAACTTCGTTTGCGGTATCTAATTTTTTTACTGCAACATTAAGCAGCTGTTGAATATAGTCTTTCATTAGTTAATTACTTGTTATACATGAATAAAAATCTGGAAAATCGCTTTTATAGGTAGGTTTAGATATGAAAGCTAGTACATCATTATAGGATCAACTTCCACGGCAAAACGTACGTCACCACTTACAGGGATATTTTTTACATTTTCTGAAACTTTGCTGATGAAGTCTGAGAGCTGTTTTCGATCAGACGACGTCAACAGAACATGAAAATGGTAGCGATTTTGACGTTTCTCCATTTTATCAGACAACACGGGAGTAACGGCGAGATTAGGATAGTTTTTGATCGCGGCCTTGGAGTGTAGCAATACCTGTGAGAGGTAATTATAAGCCTTAAGTCTATCGGGACCATTAGTTAATAAAAAGGCTTGATAGGTATAAGGAGGTAGTCCCATGGACTGTCTAGTTTCAAGCAGCATTCTAGCTATTTGCTCATAGGATACCGTAGGATCAATGAGCTTAGTTACCAAAAGATTATCGGGGTGATGGGTTTGAATAAGAACTCTTCCCTTTTTAGCTGCGCGTCCTGCACGTCCTGCTACCTGCGTTAAAAGCTGAGCTGAGTACTCCATGGCTCTAAAATCATCAGAGAAGAGGTTTGAATCTAAATCGATGATTCCAACTAGGGTAACATTAGGAAAGTCATGGCCCTTGGCTATCATTTGGGTGCCAAGTAGGATCTTGCTTTGACCATTTCTAATACGTGCAAGGCGGGCCTCTAGCTGAGTTTTGCTTGCAACTGTATCTCTATCAATTCGCTCAATACCGGCATCAGGATAACGAAGCTTTAAAAATTCCTCAGTCTGCTCGGTACCAAAGCCTGTTTCAATAAGGCTGTTCTTCCCGCATTTTGGGCATAGGCTTGGAATACGCTCTCTATGCTCACATATGTGACACATTAAAGTGTTATTAGTTCTATGTACGGTAAGTGGGTTATCGCAGGATGGGCAGGTGAACACATGACCACAGCTATGGCAGAGCATGTGATGGGAGTAGCCGCGACGATTTAAAAATAATAAAACCTGATTGCCGCGAGCCGTCTCCTCCCCAATCTCATCTTCTAGCTTTTGTCCAATGCCAGCCTTGATGCCAAGGGATAGAGGCTCATCACGCAGATCTATAAGCTCAATTTCAGGCAGTGAGGCTCCACCGGCGCGATTTTGGAGCTTAAGCATGCGAAAGGCACCGCGGTAAACATTGCAAAAGCTCTCAAGAGAGGGCGTGGCTGATCCTAAAACCACAGGACATTTGCATATATGTCCTCGCATGATGGCCAAGGAGCGGGCGTGATATCTAAAGCCGTCAGATTGTTTAAATGAGCTGTCATGCTCCTCATCAAGCACAATTAGTCCTAAATTTGGGATAGGCGTAAAAAGTGCCGTTCTTGTTCCTATCAATATAGCTGAGCGCTGTGACTGCATATCAATAAAGGCATCTAGTCGCTCTCTATCTGATAGTTGTGAGTGTACGGAGGATACTGGTACGTTAAAGCGACGATAGAATCTTTCAAAGGTCTGCGGGGTTAGCGCAATTTCTGGAACTAGCACTAAGACCGCCTTACCTTTTGCTAAGACGTTGCCAATTATCCTTAGATAAACTTCAGTTTTACCAGATCCTGTGATGCCATTTAGCAGGAATACTCCGCCATTTTCACAAGATGAGACCGCATCAATGGCCATTTGCTGTTCAAAGTTTGGCTCAGGAGGAGTTTGCCTTAGGAGCTCATCTCCAATCTCAGTCCATGGCTTATGCGGAGTATTTAGATCTATAGGGACTACTAAGCCTTTTTTTATAAGCGCATTTTCATTTTGGGCACTGATGCCACGTTCGCGTAATTCCTTACGTCTTGCAGGTCCTTGCTTGAGGATTTCAAGAATTTCCTTTTGGACATTGGAGCGAAGCTTTCGAATAACTTCTTCTTTGCTCGCTATATCATCAGCAAGTCTTAAGCCTGGGATCTCCTCATAGTTACAGCTCTCGCCATCGCGCAATTTTTTTGGCAGTGCCGTCCAACAGCACTGTCCTAGGGGATAGTGATAGTAGTTAGCTCCAAAGCGTAACACCTCCATGACATCTTCAGGAATTAACGCTTTGTTATCCAAGAGAATTGCTTCTTTTATCTTATCGAAATTAAGCGTGCAATCATCCTTACTGCATAGCGATTCAACTATTGCAATTTGCTCAGAATTGGCAAAGTTTACCTTGACGCGGGCGCCAATGATTTCTCGTCCATAGGCCTTATCTAGGCGATAGACATAGCTTTGCGCCATCGGGCGGTTTACTACTACATTAATAAGATCTGAACTTTCTACAGTCATGCGCTATCCATTTTGCTCTTTAGCAAGTAAGCAAAGTGTAGCAAAAATATAGCCCTATATTGGCCAAAAGCTTGAGACAAGCATAACTGCTAGGTTGCTATCCCTCAGAGAAATTGATTTTTTAGGCAGATGCTCGTAATTTTTGTTGCATCCATGAAGTGTTTGCTTTATTATTGCACGGCATTTTTTCATATCGCGTATGGTATCCGGCGCTTTAGCGGCTGGAAGTGCGATACGCAACAGAGGTCTACATGAAAGAGAATATCCATCCCCAGTATGAAGCAGTGACCGTTAAGTGCTCCTGCGGTAATACCTTCCAGGTTCGTTCCACTGTTGGTCACGACCTTAACATCGACGTTTGCTCCAAGTGCCACCCTTTCTACACTGGTAAGCAGAAGATCGTTGATACCGGCGGACGTGTTGAAGCATTCAAGAAGCGCTTTGGTGCTTTCGGTGCTTTCAAGATGGGCGACAAGAAGTAATTCTTTTCCCAAAGTACTTGCGCAATTATGCGCAAGTGCACGAAAAAAGCGGAGAGAACAGTGTTTTTCTCCGCTTTTTTTATTTTTGAAAAATAACGTTTTTTGATAAAAGTTCTCTTTAGATCAAACTTTCTTAATTATCCCGTAATCGTTTGTATCACTGTGGGCAAAATCCTGCTACACTCTAGTTGTTGACAAGATGGCTATTCAATTTAGCCTAAACAACACAGAAGAATAAAAAGAATAAATTCCGAGGTGTACAAAGTGGATCACGATCCTCAGAAACTCCATGACGCAGCCCTTGCGTATCACGAGAACCCAGTTCCGGGCAAAATCAAGATTGTTATTACCAAACCTGCTGAGACCGCAGACGATTTGACCTTAGCTTACAGCCCTGGCGTAGGCGAGCCTGTCAAAGAGATCGCCCGTGATCCTGAGCTTGCCTATCGTTATACCGGTAAGGGCAACAGCGTTGCAATTATCTCTAACGGTACCGCTATTTTAGGCTTGGGTAATTTAGGCCCTCTGGCATCTAAGCCTGTGATGGAAGGTAAAGCATTGTTATTCAATCGTTTTGCTGACATCAATGCTATCGATATCGAAGTTAAGAATAAGAGCGTAGAAGACTTTATTACTACTGTTGAGTGTATCGCTGATACCTTTGGTGGCATTAACCTCGAGGATATTAAGGCTCCTGAGTGCTTCATTATTGAGCGCGAGCTTATCAAGCGTTGCAATGTGCCTATTTTCCATGACGATCAGCATGGTACTGCTATCGTGACTACTGCAGGTATTTTGAATGCAGTTGAGTTACAGGGCAAGAAGATTGAGGATTGTAAGGTTGTTTGCGTAGGCGCTGGTGCTGCTGGTATTGCCTGCTCTGACTTCCTCATCAAGTGCGGTGCTAAGAAGGAAAACTTCTTCATGATTGACCGTCACGGTGTCATTAGATCCGATCGTCCTCAGTACAACAATGGTGAGAAGCCTCGCTTTGTTAACGATGCTGGTCCTAAGACCTTGCAGGAGGCCTTGAAGGATGCCGACGTAATGTTAGGCGTTTCAGGTCCTGGCTTGGTTACCGAGGAAGATGTGAAGCATATGGCTCCTAAGGCTGTTATCTTTGCATGCTCTAACCCTGATCCTGAGGTTGATCCTGATTTGGTTCACAAGCTCCGTCCAGATATCATTATGGGTACTGGCCGTTCTGACTATCCTAACCAGATCAACAACGTGCTTTGCTTCCCTTACCTCTTCCGTGGTGCCTTGGATGTTCGTGCAACCTGCATTAACGAAGAGATGGAAAAGGCTGCTATGAATGCTTTGCGTTCTGTAGCTAAGATGCCTGTTCCTGAGGAAGTTGTTAAGGCCTCTGGCGTTGATCACTTAGAGTATGGTGTTGATTACCTGATCCCTAAGCCGATGGATGCTCGTTTGAAGAAGGTTGTTTCTCGTGCTGTAGCTGAGGCTGCAGTTAAGAGTGGTGTTTCTCAGATGCCTCTACCTGAGCACTACATGGAAGACTAATCTCTAAACAGAGAGTAAGTTGCCCCGTCTCTAAACAATTGGAGACGGGGTTTTTTATTTTAGATACGCTCTAAGAGCACACCGCTTTCAAGGTGAGGGGTGTAGGGGAACTGATCAAAGAAGGCAAGACGCTTTATTTTGTGAGTCTTAGTCAAAAATTTAAGATCCGCAACTAGAGTCTGAGGATTGCAGGAAATATAAATCACTCGATCAAATTTTGCGGTAAAGCTCAATGATCGTTCATCACACAGACCACAACGCGGAGGATCGATGAGTAGGGTTTTTAAGTTGTAATCCTTGACCTCAATGCCAGCCTCTTTAAGTCTAAAAAATTCACGTACTCCTGATAGCGCCTCGGATACCTCTTCAGCAGAAAGCCTTGCAAGCTTGACGTTTTCAATGCCATTGATGGCTAAATTTTTAAAGCAAGTTTTGGTAGCTACGCGGGTAACTTCGGTTGAAAATACCTTGGAGAAGAGATCTGCTAGGCATACAGTGAAAGTACCACTGCCACAGTAGAGCTCGATAAGATCGCTATCCTTGCAATTTTGGCAGCAGGATCTGGCAAAGGAGACCATGTGACCTGCAACGCCAGCATTAGGCTGTGAGAAGGAGCCGTTGACCTCATAGAGCTTAAAATCCTTGCCATCGTCGGTGTGGATGGTTTCAAGCACGCTATCGGTATCTGCTAAGATTTCCTGCTTTTTGGCATGGGCAATAAAATCACAATGCACACCCTCCGCGGCAATTTCAGCTTTCAAGGTCTGAGCATCTAATTTCCAAGCCTCCTCATCAATGCGGCGATGGTAGTTTAAGGAGACTACGACATCATCATTTTGTGAGGATAGAAATTCAACAGAGAAGACTTTTTTATAAAGCTCAGCGTGCTTTGGCAGAAGCTTTAAGAGTAGCTCCATTACCTTATTGATGGCCTTTGTTGCCATGGGAAATTGAGTAAGAGCAATGCGCTCGCGCTTGTTACCCTTGCCCTTGAACATGGAATAGGTAAATTCCTCTCCTTCCTTAAAGATGCAGAATTCAGCACGTGATCTAAAGTTCTCTCTTTGCGATTCATGGATTTCTGCTTGTGGATGTTCTAAACCTGCTTCATCAAATAGAGCGAGTGTTACACTGATCTTTTCATTAAGATATGTCGGATAATTCACAGGATCGACAGTAGTAAGCAATGGTTCGAGCATGTTCTCTCCCAAGATTTCTAAACTGGAGCAAATGATATAGATGGAAAGCGCAGTGAGCAAGGTCAAAAGAGTGCTCTTTTTTGATTCAGGTGTTGGAGGATTGTCCGTATACCGTGATGTAAAGGAAGCAAATCCCTTGATGGAATGCTGTTATCTTTTTGATAATGAATGCTTTCCCTATGGCACCAAGAGCGAAGCCTTTCTTGAGCAGCGGGTAACCTATTTGCTAAAAAAAGCAGTGGAGCGCTTTGAGGTATGTGCAGTGGTGATTGCCTGTAATACGGCATCAACCTTGGTGTTACCTGCGGTAAGGCGTGAGCTTAGTGTGCCTGTTGTTGGCGTGGTGCCGGCTATTAAGCCTGCAGCTAGGATCTCCAAAAAGAAGGTCATTGGGCTTATGGCAACTCCTGGTACTGTCGAGCGCCAATATACGCAGATGCTTATTCGTAATTTTGCAGCAGATTGCAAGATAATCGGTATGCCATCGCCAATTTTGGCAACTATTGCAGAAAATAGACTGTCCACAGGAGAGGTGGATATCAAGGGTATTGAAAAAATCGTTAAGCCTATTATGGATGCAAGAGGAGATGAGAGACCTGATGTCATAGTGCTAGGCTGTACGCATTACCCCTTTGTTGCAGATATCTTAAAAAAGCTACTTCCAGATATTGAGTTTATCGATTCAGGTAGAGCCATTGGTCGACGTGTGCGTCAGGTATTATCTGAATGTAAGGAGGAAACAAAGGTTGAAAGTTGTGGTAATCACGCCTATTACACGGGAGTCTTGGCGCATTTTGAGGATAGACTCAATATGGTCAAGAGCTTTGGCTTCTCCACTCTTGAATCCTTTGCCTAGCAG
>CAVHVI010000056.1:0-11845 GCA_963639245.1 Bacteroidaceae bacterium | reverse complement strand
CTATTAAGAAAAAGGAGATTTCTTATGCCAACCTACACATGCAAAGTCTGTGGCTACAGCACTGTAGCTGATGAGGCCCCTGCAATCTGCCCTATGTGCAAGAAGGAAAACGTTTTTGAGAGCGATGAAGTAGAAGTTCAAGCTCCTGCTAACAAGTATGCTGGCACCAAGTCTGAAAAGAACCTCCAGGAGGCCTTTGCAGGCGAATCTCAGGCTCGCAACAAGTACACCTATTTTGCATCTGTTGCTAAGAAGGAAGGCTATGAGCAAATCGCAGAGCTTTTCTTAAAGACCGCTCAGAACGAAAAAGAGCACGCTAAGATGTGGTTTAAGGAGTTAGGCGGGATCGGTACTACTGCAGAAAACCTTGAGGCAGCAGCAGGCGGTGAAAACTTTGAATGGACCGACATGTACGATCGTATGGCCAAGGAAGCTGAAGAGGAAGGTTTCCCTGAGCTTGCAGCTAAATTCCGCGGTGTTGGTGCTATTGAGAAGAAGCACGAGGAGCGTTATCGCGCCCTTTTGAACAACGTCAATACCAAGCAGGTATTTGAAAAATCCGAGGTTAAGGTTTGGGAGTGCCGCAACTGTGGTCACATTGTAGTAGGCACCAAGGCCCCTGAGGTCTGCCCTATCTGCAACCATCCTCAAAGCTACTTTGAAGTGCACGCAGAAAACTATTAATTAGCAAAAGCATCACGCAAATGCCGGGTAAATGCTCGGCATTTTTTATTTGGCAAACAACAAGTTATTTGCTAATGCTACTAATTACCTCGTTTACCAAGCTCATCGAAGCCTTAAGATCAGCTGTACTTTCAGTACTGCCGTAGAACACCGCAAAGGGGTACTTATCTACAAGATTGGTGTTGCCTAGTAGCTGAAGTGTTTTTAAAGCCTCGCCTTGCTCCTTAATATCAAGACTTCCCTGCATCCAAGTATTAGCGCTCTTATCGGTACCAAGGATCTTTGCATCCATATTAGTTACCTCATCACCATAGTCCTTAAGCTTGTCGGCCGTACGTTTTTCTATTTTGGCGATCCCCTTTTGCAGATCAAAGGAGCTAATGAGACTGGCATATACGCCCTTGCCTAAAAGAAAGCGCACATAACTACCATCTATGCCTACCTGAGATAAGGCAAGAAATTGCAAGGGTAAATGTGATTTTTTAGTGCGATAGGCGGTCAATTCCTCACAAGGCATTGCGGCAAAGTGGATCTTAAGGGATCTTCCTGAGGCCTTTTGCAAATACGCTAAGAAAAAGGCATCGCGATCATTTGATGTTTCTAATACACACCAATTATTTGGAAAGTCTGCTTTAAAGTAGATCTTCTCGGTGCGTAAGCTTACGCTTTGAGCATAGGATGGGAGCGTGGAAATAATCGATAAGCCTAGAGCACAAACAATTGCGAGTAATTTCATATAACCTCCAAAGACTTGCGACAAGACCCAATAAATTATCCTTAGTTTAAAGATAACAAATCCTGCTTAAAACATGCATAAGCAGGATCAATATACTCATCAATGCGAGCCTTCATGGCTACTCATCAATACTGATGCTACGTAGCTCTTTAAAATAACTAGGGAAGGTTTTACTTACACAGTCAGGATCATTGATGATGACGCTTCTGTCAAAGGCTGTTAGAGACATACACATTGCCATACGATGATCATTGTAGGTATTGAAGGTTGGCACCTCATCATTACGCTTTGAGCAATCGACACTGATAAAATCAGCGCCAGTTTCAACCTTTACTCCAAGCTTGCACATTTCAGTTGCCATAGCCTCGATGCGATCAGTCTCCTTAACTCTCCACGAGCCAATATTGGTAATGGTTACCGGAGAATCAGTATACAAGGCCATAGGAACTAAGGTCATAGCCGCATCCGGCATAGCATTCATGTCTACCTCAATGCCATGTAGCACATCAGCTTTAGAGATGGTAACACTATGCTCATCACGCTTAACCTTAGCGCCCATGCGTTCAAGTATGCTTAAAAAAGCCGCATCGCCCTGAGTTGAGTTCTTGCCAAGACCGTAAATTTCAACCTCACCTGCTATAGCTGCCGCTGCCGCAAAATAAGAGGCGCCTGTGGCATCGCCTTCTATCATAAAGGATCTAGGAGATTGGTAATGAGCAGTCTCTTCAACTATAAACTCACTATAGCCACGACGTTTCACGGTAACGCCAAAGGATTGCATCAGCGCAATGGTTAGATCCACATAGGGCTTTGAAATAAGATCACCTGAAATCTTGATCTTAAGGCCACCACATAAGGGAGCTGCCATCAGCAAGGCTGTAATAAACTGTGATGATAACGAGCCATCAATCTCAAGCTCATGTGAGCTTACCTGACCGCCTCGTACCTCAATTGGAGGAAAGCCTGCGTTATTCAAATAATCAACGTGGATACCTACGCTCTTTAAGGCCTCACACAAAGGTCCTATAGGGCGCTCCATCATTCTTGGCTCACCAGTTAGCGTAAATACGCCCTTTGAGAAGGCTAAGGCTGCGCACAAGGGACGCATGGCCGTGCCGGCATTGCCTAAATCTAAGGTAAGAGAATTTAGGCCTATATCAAAGGCACGGGCAAGACCTGTAACCTCACAGGCCGATCCGCGCTGTGCAAGCTTAACCCCCAAGGCCTTTAAGGCCTCGAGCATACGGGCTGTATCATCTGATTTTAAAAGATTTAAAAGCTCAGTATTGCCCTCTGACAAAGCTGCCAATAATAAGGCACGGTTTGATAAGCTCTTAGAGCCAGGTAGGGTCACACGCCCCTGCACTGATTTAATTTTGGATAGCTTCAGGCTGTTCAATTTCAATCCCTTTTACTTTAGGAGCTTCTCAAGCTCGGAGAATAATCTGTCATTATCGGAGACGGTACCGATGGTTATACGCAGAATATCACGTAACTCATATCCAAGTAAGGGGCGAACGATCACACCGGCCTTTAAAAGCTCCTTGGCAATAAGCTGAGCATCGTGAGGTGCAAAGTCAATGGCAACGAAATTTGCTTTTGAATCAATGCACTTTAAATTATGAGCCTTACTAAAGGCCACAAAGCGCTCACGCTCCTTGGTATTATTATCAACTACCTTTTTAATAAATTCCTGATCATCTAAAGCTGCAATTGAGGCTGCTAAGGCTACTGCATTTACGTTAAAAGGCGCACGCAAGGTATTTAATAAAGCGGCAATCTGCGGATTTGATACCATATAGCCTACGCGCAAGCCTGCTAAGCCATAGGCTTTAGAGAAGGTGCGAGATACTACTAAATTTTCAAACTCATCTACCCACTTAGCGCTGTCCTCATAGGTAGGATCGCCTTCGTTAAACTCGTTATAGGCCTCATCAATTACCACCAAAGTGCTCTTTGGAACCTTAGCCACGAACTCACGCATGGCCTTAGAGCTTACGGCGGTACCAATAGGATTTGAAGGATTAGCAAAGGCTACGATACGAGTATTCTCATCAATTGCTGCCAAGACATCGTCTAAATCCACATTCCAATTCTTTAAAGGAACAATCTTAGTTTGAGCGTCATTTACGGTAGCCTCCATGGAATAGACTACGAATGAGTACTGCGGTAGAACTACGTTAACCTTGTCATTTACAAAAGCTTGGAAGAGTAAGTTGATAAGCTCATTGGAGCCAGCACCTAAGGTTAGCATCTCACTTTTATAGCCAAACTTAGAGCACAGCTTTTGCTTTAAATAAAAGCCATTTGAATCAGGATAAATGTTGCAGCCCTTAACAGCATCGATAGCAGCCTTCTCTGCAAGCGGGCTCATACCAAAGGGATTTTCATTAGATGCAAGCTTGATGACATCATCTAAGCCTAACTCACGCTTGACCTCCTCAATAGGCTTGCCGGCCTGATAGGGTTTGATACGAGTTAAGCCACCGTTAGCAAAAGATGCATAATCTGTCATTTTTTAATCCTTATATTTTTTGCAACATGTCCTGAAAGATTCATTACTCTGCTCATTGTAAGCACTGCGCAGTAATTGAACAAGGAGAGATGTAATTTTGGTAAGGTGGATCTTTGTAGTGCAGCTTAGGATGAGGAGCTCCTAGGCTTTGTTTTGCAAAATATGTGGTCAAAAAAACCGGCACTAGGCCGGCTTTTAATTTAAGACTTAAAAATTAAGCACGAACCTCGGTTGAGGACTCGTCAAAATCATGATCAAGACCTGCAATCTGTGGCTTATTTTGCTTCCAATAAGGAGATAGCGCACGCAGATGCTCGATAATGCCAGGCAATACCTCTAAGCATTTATCAATATCAGCATCAGTATTGAAGCGTGATAAGGAGAAGCGGATAGTACCGTGAGCTGCAGAGAAAGGTACGCCCATAGCACGCATTACGTGAGAGGGCTCTAAGGATTCTGAAGAGCAGGCAGAGCCTGAAGATGCGGCAATACCGTACTCATTTAAGAGTAGCAAAATAGCCTCGCCCTCAACAAATTTAAAGGCAACATTTAAGGTATTGGCGGTACGGTTCTCAACATCACCTGTAACAAAGCATTCAGGAATGCTCTTTAAAATGCCTTCTTGTAATCTATCGCGCATAGCCTTAATACGGGAGTTAACCTCACCTAAGTGCTTTTTAGCAAGCTCACAGGCTACGCCTAAGCCTACGATATAAGGTACGTTTTCAGTACCGGCACGACGACCGCGCTCCTGATGACCGCCCTTCATGAAAGGTACAAAGCGAGTGCCACGACGAAGATACAGCACACCAATACCCTTAGGGGCATGGATCTTGTGGCCTGAGAAGGAGAGCATATTGATATCAGTTTCCTTAAGATTGATATCAACCTTAGATACTGCCTGCACGGCATCGGTGTGGAACATCACACCATGCTCATGAGCAATACGGGCAAGCTCAGGAACTGGATAAATATTACCAGTCTCATTGTTAGCCCACATGATGGAGGCTAAGGCAGTGCGCTCATTTAAAAGAGATTTGAACTCATCAAGATCTAAAGCGCCCTTTTTATTTACCTGCAGGTAGTGAACCTTTACGCCATGATTTTCAAGGAAGGCGCAGGTCTGCATGATGGCAGGATGCTCAACATCAGTAGTGATGATCTCATCCTTACCCTTTTGGGCCCACAAGGATGACCATAGCGCAGTGTTATCAGACTCAGATGCGCAGGAGGTAAAGATAATTTCATCTGGGTATTCGGCACCCAAAAGATCAGCTACCTGCTCGCGCGCCTTAGCAATTGCCTTATCTACTGGCAAACCAAAGCCATGCTGGGATGAGGCATTACCATAATAGGTATTAAGGTAAGGCATCATAGCCTCAATTACTAAGGGATCGATTTGAGTGGTTGAATTGTTATCAAGGTAGATGCCTGAGCCAGTACCTAAATTGTATACGTCCATGAGAGCCCCTTATCTTGCAATAGCTTTGATTTGACGACCAGTACCTTCAGTTAGGCGCTTTTCAATAAAATCTAAGGTCATAGTCTTCATCATGCCCTTAGAGGCAGCACCTGAAAGCTTGACGCACACATCAGTACCTTCAATAGCATCAAGCTCAACACCTGAGCCATCAGGCTGTAAGCCCTCATTGACCTCGGCTAAGATTTCCTTAACTTCTTTATAGATAGGAGAGGTTTCAGTCTTTTGATCGATGGTTGACTGGATCTTAGAGACGGCAGCTGAGGTGGTGGTGACTATCTTAGCCTCAATAGGAGCAGGCACAGTACCAGGACGGGCTACGCCACATTTTTCAAGATCAACCCAAACCTCATCGATGATCTCCTCAATACGCATACGGCAGGAGCCACAGCCACCACCGGCCTTAGTATAGTTGGTAACCTCTTCAACAGTGGTCAAATGGTTCTCCCACACGGCCTTTTTAATCTTATTGATACCAACACCAAAGCAGTGGCACACAAGCTCGCCATCATCATGAGACTGCTCATAGGTTTTGCCATGATAATTGGCAATAGCAGCATCTAGAGCTTCACGGCCCATCACGGAGCAGTGCATCTTCTCAGGAGGAAGGCCACCTAGGAAATCTACGATCTCCTGATTTGAAATCTTCTCAGCCTCTTTTAAGGTTTTGCCCTTAAGCATTTCAGTTAAAGCAGAGGAGGAGGCAATAGCACTACCGCAACCATAGGTTTGGAAGGCAGCATCCTCAATGACCTCGGTCTGAGGATTAATTTTGAGCATCAAACGCAAGGCATCGCCGCAGATAATTGAGCCCACATCACCGACGCCGTTAGCATCCTCGATGACGCGCGCATTGCGCGGGTGAAGGAAATGATCTTTAACCTTATCAGAATAATTCCACATTTCTAAGTCCTTTTTTTATGTGTTCCGATGTGTCGGACAGCCTTTGCTAGGCTTTCTTCTTCTGAATACGGCTTTTGGGACCGAACAAGATTTTCAATCCGCCAAAGCCCAGGCCGTATTTCCAAGAAACCGCACGCTATTTTACTTGAAAAAAGAGATCTAGCACGCTTAAGTCTCATTTTTCCTATCATTTGCCATGAAATGGGTATCGCATGCTAAAAAATCAAGACCGCAGTCTAAGCCGCGGTCTTAAATTTATCTTTACAAATGATAAAAATTAGCAATTATGAGTGAATACCTCTGACCTCATAGCCGGCATCGACAATGGCCTTTTTTAATACCTCATCGGAAATTTCGCCCTCAAAGCTCACATCAGCGATCTTACGCTCAAGAGAGACTTCAACTGAGGATACGCCTGACACTGCCTGCAAAGCGTTGGTAACAGCTTTTACGCAATGCTTGCAGCTCATGCCGTCAACACTAATAACCTTATGATTCATCTTAGCCTCAACCTTATCTGATATTTCATCTATCTTAATTCTAGTAAGCCTTAGTGCATTAAGTCCTACGCATACTGATGATAAGGACATCATAATAGCACCTGCAATAGGTGTCATATACCATCCAAAGGATGAGAATACACCGGCAGCTACCGGAATAAAAATAATGTTATAGATAAAGGCCCAGAAAAGATTTTGCTTAATCACCGTCATGGTGCTGCGAGAGAGCTTTGCTGCTGAAACGGCATCGATTAAATTACCACGCAAAAGCACCACATCACAGGAGGACACTGCAATATCAGATGTTCCGGCAAGTCCAATTCCAATATCTGCCTTTGCAAGCGCCACAGAATCATTAATGCCATCACCTATCATCACCACGCTTTGCCCCTGCTCTTGCAAGGAGCTAATGATGTCGGCCTTATCTTTTGGATATAAGCCTGCCTTATAGCTTTCAATACCAAGCTCCTCTGCTACCGCATGCGCAACCTTGTCGGTATCCCCTGTTAGCATCAAGCTATGAATTCCCATCTGCTTTAAGGCATCGATGGTGGCCTTAGATGAGGGCTTTAACTCATCTGCAATGGTGAATATAGCCTGCACGGCATCATCAAAGATAACATAGAGCACCGCAGAACCTGCACCCTCATGCACCGCGGCTAAGGCATCAAGCTCACTTTCAAAGGCTACCTTTTCAATTGCAACCATACGGCGATTACCTATGCCACAGCGCTTGCCATTGATAATACCCTCAATGCCCTCACCCTCGCGCAGTACAAAATCAGTGACCTCCAACTCCTTAGCATCACAGAATTTTCTTAAAACTGCTAAGGCTAGAGGATGGTTACTTTTGCGCTCAAGCGAGGCTGCAACTGCATCAACTAGCTTGTGATCAGCATCTTGCTTGTAATTTACCGAAGTGACCGTCATGTTGCCTGAGGTTAAAGTACCAGTCTTATCAAAGACAAATACCGAAGCCTTACGCAGTGTCTCCACCACCTCTGGTGATTTAAATAATATGCCCGCTTTAGCTGCACGTCCCGTACCTGCAACAATGGCCAAAGGAGTTGCAAGTCCTAAGGCACAAGGGCAGGAGACAACTAATACAGAAACTGCATAATTTAAGGCAAGGCGCAGATCTGCAGTTAAAAGAAAATACCAAACAACAAAGGTTAACACGGCTATAAAAATTACCACAGGCACAAAGATACCAGCGATAAAATCCGCAATACGGGCAATAGGAGCCTTTTTTGAGGTTACATCATCAACTAAGGCAATGATCTTAGAGAGTGTAGTCTCAGCACCAACAGCCTGAGCTTTAATTTCCAAAGAGCCCTGAGTTAGAACTGTAGATGAAATGATCTTAGAGCCCTCTGCCTTTTTTACAGGCTTGCTCTCACCGGTTATGGAGCTTTCATCGCAAAAGCCAGATCCTGCAACTACAACGCCATCAACTCCTATTTGATCACCTGCTTTTATTACTAAGATGTCATCAATTCTTACATCAGATAAGGGGATCTGATATTCACCGTTGACATCCTTACGGGTAACAAACTTAGGTGCCAAATCGTATAGCATCATGACAGCATCTGAGGTACGCACCTTAGTACGCTCCTCAAAATACTTACCAATAGCCACAAAAGTCAAAATTGCTGCAGTGGTATCAAAGTATAGGGGCACACCTTGACCTTGAGAAAACTTAAATCCTTCCGGAACTAAGAGCAGTCCGTATATAGAAAAGAGGAAGCAAACAAGAGATCCTAAGGAGACCAATGAATCCATATTAAAGCTACCATGGCAAAGCCCTCGGTAGGCAGAAATATAGTATTTACGCTGTAGTATCATCACCACAAGCGCCAGCAAGAGCTGCAAGATCCCGGCTTTGAATACATCATCAATTACCACCAAGCCAAAAAGTGGTCCCATGGCAACTAAGATAAGTAGCACCAAAAAGCCAAAGCTTGCCACAAGCTGTACCTTCTGACGCTTAGCCTCGGCATCACTAGTACGCTTAATCTCTGAGGATTTTGCGGAGATTGAGGCAGAATATCCGGCATCGGTAACGGCCTTGATGATATCCTGATCTCCAATTAAGGCTGGATCACATAGTAAGGACATGCGATTTTTCAAAAGCATGACATTTACATCATGAACTCCAGATAGCTTTTTGACACTACGTTCAATGCGGGCTGCACATGCTGCACATGACATCCCTTTGATCTCAAATATTTTCTTTTCCATATCTTTCTGATAGCTGGAATTAACAACAATTAAGTTACCTAAAGTTAGGCAGGTATAACCATACCCAAGCTACAGTAACCATACGCTAATTTGTGTAATCGTACGCTAACTACAATAAAAATAAAAGATAGATCACACTTTTTTGTCTTTAAAAAAAGGGACCGCTAGGATCCCTTTGACTCACGCAAGAAAAATTAGTCTGTCTCTTAGCAAGAAGTAATTTAGGTATTTGGCAGGTTATATTCCTTGCCCTTAACAAAGCCTAAGGAACGCATGGCATTTAGCACTGCAAGAATGAGCACTCCTACATCACCAAAGATTGCTAGCCAAATATTGGCAAAACCTAAGGCACCTAAAATTAATATGCCAAGCTTTACAGCAACTGAGAACCATAAATTTTGCATTGCAAGACTATAGGTTTTACGAGAGAGGCTTACGGCACGAGGGATCTTGGTAAGATCGTCAGTCATGATCACAGCATCTGCAGCCTCAACTGCAGCCTGCGATCCAAACTGCCCCATCGCAATACCAACATCAGAGGCAGCGAGCACTGGAGCATCATTGATACCGTCCCCCACAAAGCCTGCAACACCAAATTTTGCCTTAAAGGCTTCAAAGTTTTTAAGCTTATCCTCAGGAAGCTGCTCTGAAAGCACGGTCTTAATCTTAAGATCGGAGGCTACCTTGTCAGCAGCCCTCTTCTTATCACCAGTAATTAAGCAGGTATTAACTCCCAAGGCATTAAGTTCTGCAATGGCCTCCTTGGCCCCTGTCTTAGGCTCATCAAAGAGCTCCAATACGCCAATTAGTTTGCCATCACAGGTAACATAGATATCAGTGCCTGAGCTTTCATGATGAGAAATATCGTTACCGCACAAACGTGAGGCCAAAGCATAACGACCAACAGATACCTGCTTTCCATTTAAAATACCGCTTAAGCCAAAGCCTGCCTCCTCCTTAGCATCAGTAATTTCAAAAAGCTTAAGCTCTTTTTTATTGGCAGCCTTTACTACAGCTTTTGATAGCGGATGAGTTGAAAGCTTTTCTAAGGATGCGGCAATGCTTAACACCTCATCCTCTGCTACATCATTGAAGGTCACTATCTTAGTTAGGGAGAATTCTCCTTTGGTGATAGTTCCGGTCTTATCAAAGGCTAGCGCCTTGAGCTTAGCTAAATTCTCAATAAATACCGTGCCCTTGATCATTACACCAGTTTTTGAAATGGCGCCCATGCCACCAAAGAAAGAGAGCGGAACCGATAGCACCAAGGCACAGGGACAAGAGACTACGAGGAAAACAAGCGCACGTGTACCCCAGTCAGCCCAAGAGGCTCCTTCTATAAATAATGGTACCAAGGCAAGCAAGGCAGCACAGCACACCACAATTGGGGTATACCACACTGCAAAGCGACGAATTAAAGCCTCAGGACGCGATTTATTGGCAGCAGCATCCTCAATAAGATTTAACAATCTGGTAATTGATGAATTCTTATAATCACGGGTAACCTTAAGCTCAATTACCGATCCTGAGTTAATGCAACCTGAATTTATCTCATCGCCCTTAACATAAGCACGCGGCTCACTCTCACCTGTTAAAGCAGAGGTATCAATAGCTGCAGAGTCATTTAAAAGCTCTCCATCTAAGGCAATAGCCTCACCTGCAAGCACTCGTATTACCTGCCCGACCTTTACCTTACGTGGCTTTAAAAGCTCCTCAGTGCCATCCTCGTGAATTACACGGGCACTTTGAGGCTTGAGCTTTATAAGTGAGGTAATTTCATTTTTGGATCTACCCTGAGCATACTCCTCAAAGGCATCGCCTATCATGAAGAACACCATCACGGCTAAGGCCTCAGCATAATCATGAATACCAAAGGCGCCAAAGGTTGCGATCACCATTAAGGTCTCTTCATTGAGACGGTGAGTCTTAATAACGCCCATAAGCGCAGACCATACAATCTTATAGGCAAGAGGAATATATGCAATTAAGCATAAGATAGCCATAGCTAGATCAGATAAGGCGAAAATCTGACCATGCTCTTCAGCAATTAAGAAAAACATCACGATCATGGCAAAAAGCAGTGATGCCTTTTCTCTAAAACTCATATGTGCAAGCATATGTGGTTCCTTTTTATTTCTTGAAAAGATTTTATTTTAATATTTGAACAAACGTTCAACTGTTTGCGTATATAAAACAGGAGTCAATGCTCCTGTTAAGAAATACTATTAATCACGCAGAGTAATGGTGATGCCGTCCTCAAAGCCTGCTGCGATTTGGTTAGCAAGCTCAACAACTTCATCCTCGTCGGCATCATCTGCAGCATCTAAAACCAATGATCCCATGGAATAATTTAAAGTAGCGCCTGCAAATTGCTTTGCAAGCAAGCCTTCAAGCTTTGCTGCACAATGTGCACAATCAAGACCTTCAATATCGCAACGGACCTTCATAATTTAAACTCCCGTAATCAAAAGCATCCATAAACTTTATTTGACTTAATTATACAACATTTGAACAATCGTTCAAACGTTTAATTATTTTTTTCACGGAGAATAAATTCACTTTAAAATCAAGCATATGCTCTATTTAACAAAAAGATATTCGCCCGAGAGCTCTGAAGCAGATCATCTTTACCGGATCCTCGGCGATCATCTTACGTATCCCCTACACACCCGTAGTCCTGATTTTTGCTCCTGCAGTCCTGATTTTTGCTCTTGCAGTCCTGATTTTTTGTTCCTGCAGTCCTGATTTTTGCTCTTGCAGTCCTGATTTTTTGTTCCTGCAGTCCT